>CALGHA010000175.1 GCA_937915835.1 uncultured Fretibacterium sp.
GTCAACAAGAAAGTTTGACTTATCAAAAGGAGAAATGACCCAATTGTTGCGAAATAAGAGGGGTTTTGTTTATTATACATTGCCCGTGATAATTTTATGCTTGTTAATCTTCTCATGCGTTAATCCTTCCGAAGCTGCCAAGAAAAAGAAGCGTTATGAAGACTGGCGTGGAGTTGCGGCTGATATGGCGTTAGAGTTCAACTCGGCGATTGAGAACGTCAAGAACGACAACTACAAAGACGCTTATACGAACGTAAACGATGCATATTTCAAGTATTACGAAGTTCAGGGCGTTGAACGTACTGTTATGGTCGCGATTTCGCAAGCACGAGTGAGCCACATTGAGGGCCAATTTGCGGACATTAAGCATGTTTTACTCGGCAATCAGGAACGAGACAAGGACGCTTTACTTCAGCAAATCGAAAACTTGAAGATTAAAGTCTACAAGGATTCAATGGTTCTCGATGGAATGGCTGAAATTTCGGATCCTGACAGCGTAGGAGAAGCGCTTTACACTGACACGCAAATTCCTCGTCCAACGTTGGCGAATGTTCCGGCACAAAGTCAGACTGAAACCGTCGCAGAAACTCCAGCACAAGCCCCATCCGAGAAGAAAACTCCAGTTAGCCGCGATTGGTTGACGTTCGTAACAGCTTTCGGGTTGCTCGTACGTGAAGGACTTGAAGCAATCCTCGTAATCGTTGCAATCGTCGCATATCTCATCAAGACCGGCAATAAGCACATGTTAAAGGGAGTATATTTAGGCTCATTTGCGGCAATCATAGCTAGCGTAATTCTTGCGTGGGCACTCGAAGCCTTAATGGGAGAACAAAGCGGAGTTGCTCGTGAATTACTCGAAGGCTGGACGATGTTCCTTGCTGTAGCTGTGTTGTTTTACGTCAGCAACTGGATGTTATCGAAGGCCGACACAATAGCTTGGGAAAATTACATCAGCGGGAAAGTTCAGCAGTCAATCGACAGCAAATCTCAGTGGACGTTAATTTTTGCGGCATTTATCGCTGTCATGAGAGAAGGAGCGGAGCTGATACTGTTTTACTCGGCGGCATTCACCGGAGGCATGAGCAACCCAGCTTACATAGCTTACGGCATCGGCGCGGGAATTCTTGTACTCGTGGCTGTGTGGGTAGCGTTTAGATATTTCAGCGTCAAACTTCCGTTGAGAGCGTTTTTCCTGTTCACAAGCATTCTTTTATTCCTGATGTGCATATCATTCATGGGTAAAGGAGTTCAGGAGTTGACCGAAGCAGACGTAATCACGGGACGAACGGTTATTCCAGCAATGAACGGCTTTAGCATTGAAATTCTGAGCATTTACGACCGAGCTGAGACGTTAATCCCGCAAATTATGCTCGTAATCGCGGCAGTCTGGACAACTTTACCGCATTTGTTCAGGAAGAAGAAATAATGATATAAATTGCTCCTCTGGAGTGTTTATATATAAATTTTATAGGAGGTATAGTTTTTCATGAAAAAAGTAGTTTTTGCAGTCATGATTTTAACACTTGCTTTTGCGGGTGCGGCGTTCGGTTCTGAGGCAGTCTCGGTACGTCCCGGCGAAGTCGGCTTTGAGGAGATCCCAATCGGCGAGACTCGCGTAGGCCCTTACAACGTTGCGGCAGTTTATTTCCAGGCTGTTGATATGTATCCGGCAGGCAAGAACCCTTCAAAGGAAGACAGCGATATGCACCTTGAAGCAGATATTCACCTTTTACCGCTTGATGCGATTGCTTACGGTTTCGGTAACGGTGAAAATATTTGGCCGGCGTATTTAACGGTTAAGTATCAGATACTTTCAGCTGACGGCAAGAATGTCATAATGGAAGGCTCATTCATGCCCATGAACGCAGATGACGGCCCTCACTATGGTGCGAACATAGCGAAAGGCCTTAAAGTTGGACAGTATAAGCTGAGATTTATCATTGAGCCGCCGACTGATTACTTGCTTCACACGGATCCTGAGACCGGCGTACCTGCGAAGGAGAATGCAAGCCAGTTCTTCCAGACTCATACTGTTACGTTCGATTGGAATTATACAGCAGAACAGTTAGCTGATTAAGTTTTATTCTGCAAGTTTTGCGGGGGGCTTAGCTTTCAAAGCGGGCCTTCCGTTTTTTGTTGTTAAGGAGTGATGAAAAATTCTTAAATATTTAGTAGCCGTTACGGATCAATTGGCGGCTTTTGCTTTCATGCTGGGAATAATTCTAAGTTTTTCCCGCAAAAGGTTCACGTCTATATCTGCGTGGCTGGGAATTTTAGCAGGGTTTATAGTGTTTGGAGTTCGAATGTATGACCCTCGAGGTATGAATTTACGTTTGATGTGGTTCAACCGCTGGTTAATCGTCTGGATTGCCGGGCTTGCAATTCTCGCTGTAATACTTGCTTTGATGACATCGATATTCAGGAAAAAATTTTTATGGTTCGTAAATCTCTTCTCGCTTTCAATCTTAATCATCGTCTCACTGACTTACTTAGTGCCTCCGGTTATTCAGTATACTCGCGAGTTTATATATTTCGGTGAAGCTGGCATAAGCACAAACGCAATGTTAAGGGCTTTAGGCTTTTCGCTCGGAATAATCGTGTGTCTTCTGTTGACGTTGAGCGCGTATGAAGTTCACAAGTCTTTGAACACTGCTAGCCAGAGTTATGCGTTCATGACGGCTTCTCTTGTAATTTTTGCGTGTGAGTTTGCGGTTTCATCAGTTGCGGCATTGCAGAGATTGAAGGTTATTCGTCTGACTGATAGAGTTTTCAAGATTATGATCTGGCGAGGGGAAAATCCGAACGCGTTTTTGTTCGCCCAGTTAACTTTAGCGTTAATCATGTTAGCTTTCGTAATTTACACTCACTTGAAGCCGTCGCAGGAATTTCCGAATAAGGCATTGTTGCGTAAAGAGAAGGCGAGATTACGGGACTGTCGACGCTGGAGCTGGAGTTTATGCGTTTGGGGAGCAATGGCAGTATTTATCGTGATAGTTCTGCATTATTACGACACGAAACCTCCTGCAGAAGTTCAGCCGGAACCTTACGAGCTTAACGACGGAATAATCTCAATCGAGCTTGCTAAAGTTTCAGACGGACATTTGCATAAATTCTCGTACGTTACGCCGAATAAATATGACGTGAGATTTCTGGTTGTCAAGAAGCCTGCGGGAACAGCTTACGGGGTTGGACTTGACGCGTGCGACATTTGCGGGATTGCGGGCTATTACGAGCGTGGAGACGATGAAGTAATTTGTCGTCGCTGTGATGTCGTAATGAACAAGAACACAATCGGCTTCAAGGGAGGCTGTAATCCTGTTCCGTTTGAGTATGAAATTCGTGCGGGAAAAATTTTTATCGATGTTAAGGCTCTCGAAGCTGAAGAAACACGCTTTAGATAATTTTATTGCTGGGAAAATTTTAACGACAAAATATAACACGTTCTATTTTTCAGGAGGTGCGGAAAAAATAAAATGTTCTGGCGGATGATTATTAAGACGCTTATACGTCAGAAAAGTAAAATGTTGATGATAGCTTTCACCGTCGTGTTAGGTGTCTCGCTTTCGACGGCGATGATGAACGTAATGCTCGGTGTCGGCGACAAAGTTAATCGTGAGTTAAAAGTTTACGGAGCAAATATCACGGTTCGGCATAAGGACGCGGCATTAATGAGCGATTTATATGGCTTGACTGAAGGGCAGGGAGTTAATGACAAATTTTTGTACGAAGAGGACGTGTTAAAGCTCAAGTCAATTTTCTGGGGCTTCAACATTCTTGACTTTGTGCCTGTTCTTGATGGCAATGCAATATTACGCTTCAATCAAAAAGTTATCGGCAATGCTTCATTAATTGGAACTTGGCCGGAAAAAAATGCTGTTTTGTCGACAGGCGAGGAATTACACACGGGCTTGAAGGCTCTGCGTACATGGTGGGATATTTCCGGAGAATGGCTGAACGAAGACGAAAATGACGCTGTAATGCTGGGAAAAAATTTAGCTTCTCAGAATAATATTCATGTTGGCGACGCAATCACGCTCACACAAAACGGGATAACAAAAAGTTTTTTGGTCAAGGGAATATTTCATGACGGCGGAAATTCTGACGAGAAAATTTTGATGACACTTCCGGCTGTTCAGGAGTTAATGAATTTGCCCGGAAAAATCGCGAGCATCGAGGTATCAGCCTTAACGACACCTGACAACGATTTAGCACGAAAAGCCGCCCAAGATCCTACGAGTTTATCACCTGATGAATATGAAACTTGGTATTGCACGGCATATGTCAGCGCGATATGTCATCAAATCCAGGAAGTAATACGTGATGGAGTTGCAAAGCCGGTTCGTCAGGTTGCCGAGTCCGAAGGAACGATATTAAACAAGACGACGCTTTTAATGGTGCTTATAACGATATTAAGCTCCATCGGTTCAGCATTGGCAATCTCAAATTTAATCACAGCGAGCGTAATTGAACGTAGCCAGGAATTAGGATTGCTTAAGGCATTAGGCGCGTATAACTGGCATATTGCGTTGCTCGTTCTCGTTGAAGTCATGCTCACGGGATTGGCCGGAGGAGTTATAGGCTATTTTCTCGGGATTGGATTTGCGCAAATTATCGGTCAAACTGTCTTCGGTTCGTATATCGAGATTGCACGAATGGTAATTCTTATCGTCGCTGTAATTCTGTTCTTTGTTACTCTGGTCGGGAGCATTCCTGCAATTCGTTACTTGATGGCATTGAAGCCTACGGAGGTATTACATGGCAAATAAAACACGAACAGGCAGTCGCCGCAAAATGTATTGGAAAATGGTATCGAGTTCGTTAATTCGTCGGGCATCGAGATTAATTATCGCTGTTCTTGCAATCGCTATCGGAGCTACGATATTGTCAGGTCTTGTTACGATTTATTACGACATTCCGGAGCAACTTGGGCGAGAGTTCAGATCTTACGGAGCGAACTTGATAATTTTACCAAGAGGCGAGGCAAAAATTACTCGTGAAACTCTTAATTCCCTTCGTGCTTTAATCGGCGAGAATAAAATTGTCGGAATGGCTCCGTACCGTTATCAGACCGTGAAAATTAATGAACAACCTTATATTATTGCCGGAACGGATTTAGCACAAGCCGAGAAGAATAGCCCATTTTGGTATATCGAAGGAAGCTGGGGGAACTCTCAGGAGACTTCTAGCGTAATGGTCGGTCATGAAATCGCTCAAACTCTTAATCTCAAACTTGGCGACACTTTCACCGTTCAGGGCGTTAAATATGGTCAGCAGGCAGAAGCTTCACGTCAGGATTTAAGCGCAGAAGAAAACCAGAAGCGAGACTTAGCACGTCAAAACTTCGCGAAAAAGTTAAGTGTTAGGGGAATTGTTTCGACTGGAGGAGCTGAAGAGGGATTTATTTTTGCTGACGTTGACATGTTAGACGAGTTAATAGGCGACACTTTCAGAGCTGACGTAATCGAATGCAGCATTGTAGCCGACGCTGGAGAACTTACGGAGTTATCAGCAAGAATTGAGCGGGAAATTCCGGAGTTACAGCCTCGTGCAGTCCGAAGGTTAACGCAGTCACAAGATATAGTTTTAGGGAAATTGCAGGCTCTAGTGTTGCTCGTTACGGTTGTCGTGTTAATAATCACGATGATTTCAGTTTATACGACTATGATGGCAATGGTCGCTGAGAGACGACGGGAAATTGCGTTGAAAAAAGCGCTCGGAGCTGAGAATAAATTAGTGATGAGTGAATTGCTCGGTGAAGGTGTCTTGCTTGGATTTATCGGTGGAGCATTGGGAGTATTTTTAGGCTTTGAGTTCGCGCTTCGTGTGAGCTTAAACGTTTTCGGACGCGGCATAAACTTTCAATGGGCCTTAATCCCCGCAACAATCGCCGTATTCATCATAATCACGGTTTTAGCGTCAATAATTCCAGTCCGTAAAGTCATGGATATACATCCTGCAATAGTTCTGAAGGGAGAATAATTAATGTCAGCACGAAAAATTTTAGAGTTAAAGAATGTCTCGAAAATATACGGGAATTTGAAGGCCTTAGCAGATATAAACTTGAGCGTAAACGCCGGAGATTGGCTTTCGATTATGGGGCCTTCAGGTTCAGGCAAGACGACGATGATAAACATTATCGGCTGTATGGATACGCCATCAGTGGGAAGCGTTATACTTGACGACGTTGACATAAGCAAAGAGAACGCTGCGAGCTTAACGAGAATTAGACGAGACAAAATCGGGTTAATCTTTCAGCAGTTCCACTTGATAAGCTATTTGACGGCTGTAGAAAACGTAATGGTTGCTCAATATTATCACAGCATGCCCGACGAAGCCGAAGCAATGGAAGCTCTTGATAAAGTTGGATTAGCAGACAGGGCACGACATTTACCCGCGCAATTATCCGGAGGAGAACAGCAAAGAGTTTGCATAGCCCGAGCCTTGATAAATTCTCCGCAAATTTTGTTAGGCGACGAACCTACGGGAAATCTTGACGAGGAAAATGAAGGAATTGTTGTAGACATTTTCAGGAGACTTCATGACGAGGGAGTTACGATCATAATAGTTACTCATGACCCGGAAGTCGGCGATGTTGCTCAGCGAAAGATTATACTTGAACACGGAAAAATTGTTGATGACATTGACCAGTCAGCGACATTCGGAGAAGCCTTAAAGTTGAAGCATAATAATTAATGTATAATTCTAATCATGTCACGAGGACATACACGAAAATTTGAGGTGAAAAATTAATGTTATCCCCGCGAATTGAAGATTATCTTGAAGAATTATTTTTACTTGAGACGACCGGCCGAAGTGTAACAGTTACGGATTTAGCCGAACGCTTAAAGATTACCAAAGGTACGGTTACAGCGACAATTCAGAAACTCGTTGAGCTTGAACTTGTGAAGCATGAGCGTTACGGGAATTTGCACTTGACCGAAGCCGGACGACGACAGGGAATGACGGTTTTCCACAGGCACGAGGGATTTCGGGCGTTTTTTCATGAACTGCTTGGACTTGATCGGGATCATTCTTCGGAGATGGCTTGTTCAATGGAACATTACGTTGACAACACGACGGAAGAGAGATTGTATGCATTGCTTGAGTATTTTCGGCGTGCTAGAGCGGAACATCAGCCGTGGGTCGATGAAATTTTTCTTGCTATTGAGAAGCCGATTTTGCTTGTGCCTGTACCGTTGACTTTGTGTGAGCCTGGATCTGACGGAGCAATTCTCAGGATAACAGCTGATGAGCCATTGAGGAAAGAGCTTGTTAAACGAGGCTTTACGTCCGGAGCTGAAGTAAAATTGCTTGACGTTGATAATGAGATTTTCACGTGTAAGATTGGCCATAATACCGATAAATTGAAGCTGAACGAGGCGGCGACGATTTGGATTCAGCAGCCTTCGAGATA
>CALGHA010000176.1 GCA_937915835.1 uncultured Fretibacterium sp.
GGGTGGGAGCGAAAGTGCCGGCCTGTTCCATTATGAAATTTACTTCACCTTATGCCGCTTCCAATAAAGATAATATCCTCCGGCAATAACACAGGCCAATCCCACACAAGCAAAAGTTATCACGTGTAAATATTCTTTCAGCAAGTTCTGATGTTCACCGAGCAAATATCCCGCAAAAGTCAACACGCACACCCAAGTTCCAGCCCCGATCGTCGTAAAAAGCGTAAAAGTTTTCATTGGCATTCTGGCAATTCCGGCAGGAAGAGAGATATATTGACGAATTACGGGCAATAATCTCCCGACTAACGTGCTGACGTGGCCATGACGTGAGAAAAATTCATCAGCCTTGTTAATGCTCTCAGGCGAGACAAAAAAATATTTTCCGTATTTCAGCAAGAACGGGCGGCCAAGTTTCACAGCTATCCAGTAATTGAACAGCGCACCCAGCAAACTCCCGACAATCCCGGAAATTAGGACGAGCGATAACGACATTTCACCTTTCCACGCAAGATAACCGGCTGGAGGCATGACAACTTCACTTGGAAAAGGAAAGAAGGAGGATTCTAGAAACATTAGCGAGATAATTCCAGTGTAGCCCATGCTTCCGATTGTATTCACGAGCCATTCTGTGAGTGCGCTGATGATATGCATTATAAGCCAAGCTCCTCTTTCACTGACGGATCATAAGCGATATTTCCGCCCATTTCTTCGAGTTTCTTTTGTGAGTGAGTTGCTGAGATAAATCTTATTGTCCCGGAACTGCTTCTCATGCAGAGTGAATTTGTCTCAATGTGAGCTCCATGATAATGAACGCCCCTTAACAAATCTCCGTCAGACCCTCCAGCGGCTGCAAAGAAGACGTTATCGCTCTTGACTAAATCGTTAATCGTCAAAACCGTATCTTTCGTCAAGCCGCGTTCTCTCGCTCGTGCCTCGTCCTCTTCGTTTCGGAAATAAGGCATACACTGCATATTAGCGTCAAGACATTTCATAGCGCACGCGGTGATTACAGCCTCAGGAGATCCGCCAATTCCTAAAAGTAAGTCAGCCGATTCGTGGCCGGGTAAACTCGTCATTAATGCTCCTGCAACATCGCCATCACCGATTAATCTTATTCTTGCGCCGAGCTTACGAACTTTTTCAAGAATTTCATGATTTCTAGGTCTATCAAGCATTACTACGGTTGTCTCCTCAATCTTTTTGCCTTTAGCCTTCGCGACAATTCTAACGTTGAACTCAACAGGAGCTTGAATGTCAATATATCCTGCGGCTTCCGGGCCTGTAACAATCTTATTGAGATAGAATAAATTATCCGGGCTGAACATTGAGCCTCGTGGTGCGGCGGCAATTACGCTGATAGCTCCGTCCTGCCCCTGAGCAACTAAGCGCGTGCCGTCTATCGGGTCAACAGCAATATCCATTTCCGGGCCTTCACCTGTTCCGACACGCTCACCGTTGTAGAGCATGGGGGCTTCATCCTTTTCGCCTTCACCGATTACGACTACGCCGTTCATTTTTACACCATGAAGAACGTAACGCATAGCCTCAACAGCGGCACGGTCAACCTCGTTTTTGTCGCCAAGTCCGAACCAGCGGCCTGATGCCATTACGGCGGCTTCTGCGGAGCGCACGAGTTCCATAGCGAGATTTTTATCCTGAGCGAATAATGCCATGAGAAAAATTACCTCCCTCGAAATATTTTATGTAAATTTTATGAATGGTGATGTGAAAGATTATATACTAAATTTACGTCTATTAGCGTAAAAAAAATTCCCCGATGTTTTCACACACCGGAGAATTAAAAATTTCTATTTCAGTCCGTAACGCTTCAACAATTCTTGATACTGTCGTTCAACTTCGCTGACTTTCGGCTCTGGTCTTGCTGGAGCTGGCGCGGCAGGTCTGGGAATTGCGGCTTGTGTCTCGTGTGCATTAACCTGCTGAGCTTGTGCTTTCTTTTCAGCGGCGGCTTTCTTCTTGGCAGCGGCTTCACGTTCCTGACGTTCAATCCTTGCTAAGTAAGCATCATCCTGCTCAACAAGAAATAATCTCGGGCCTCTTGGGTCATTATCAGCAGTCCTCTGACTTCCGCCGTGACTTGGACATGAAGCCGTCGGGGATTTACCCTTCGGGAAGAACAACGGAACAGCCTGACAGCCTGAACGTGCGCGGTAGCCTGAAGCTCGGCAGATTGAAACTTTATCGACTTCAACATACGACGGTGGATTAGCGAAATTGGCCGGAGTTTGCTGCTCTTGAACGGCATACATCATGAATTTTCGCCAGACCGGAGCCGCTAAAGTTCCTCCGAAGGCTTTACGTCCCATCGATTTATGGTCATCTCGTCCGACGTAAACCGCCGTCGTCAATCCTGGAACTCCTCCGCAGAACCAAGCGTCAATGAAATCGTTTGACGTTCCAGTTTTCCCGAAGACGTTAACTTTCGAGATTGCCGCAGGTTTTCCAGTTCCTGAACGTACAGCGTCTTGAAGCATTGAGCGTATTGCATAAGCCGTTTCCGGTCGCATTGCCTGAGTTTCGGCCGTCTCTCTATGCTCAATCACATTGCCTTCTCTGTCCTTAATCTCGCGTATCATCAACGGGACAATTCTTTTTCCGCCATTGTTGAAGCAATTAAACGCTACAGCCATCTCAAGTGGTGTCAAACTCGCTGAACCTAACGCGACGGATAAGTCATTCGGCAAATATTTCGTCTCAATTCCCATGTTACGAGCCATGCGAACGATTGAGTCAGTTCCGATATATGCAGCAACACGAACAGCAACGGTATTAAGCGAACTCGTCAAAGCTCTCTGCAAAGTTACCTCGCCTGAATACCCCTTTGTCGAGTTTTGCGGCGACCAGCCTTTCCCTCTGCTACCCTTCTGCTTGAAAGTTATCGGAGCGTCGAGAAAATGATCGCTGGGCATTACGTCTTCTTCTATCGCGGCGGCATAAACTATAGGCTTGAAACTTGAACCTGGCTGACGAATTGCCTGAGTTGCTCGGTTAAACTTGCTCTCCTTGAAGTCCTTTCCTCCGACCAAAGCAAGAACTTCTCCGGTCTCAGCCTCAATGCAGACGAGTGCGCCCATTACGTTTTTGCTCAGGCCGTTAATTGCTTCACGGGCTTTTTCCTGGAGCTTAATATCAAGCGTCGTGTAAATCTGCATTCCTCCGCTGTAAACTTCATCTTTTCCGTAACGAGGCAACAAATCATTGAACAGTAAATGCGAGACGAAATAAGGTGCTCGGTTGAACTCCTCAATTTTATTCGCTTGCGTCTTAATCTCGATTTCCTCGTTATAAGCGTCCTGTCTTTGTTCGGGCGTAATCCATCCTAGAGTTTCCATTCTTGCAAGAACATAATTCTGTCTTGATTTTGCGTTGCTCATGCTCGAAAGCGGGTTGTAACGTCCCGGGTTAGCGATTAATCCGGCCAATATTGCTGACTGTGCTAAATCTAAATCTCGTGCGGACTTGTCAAAGTATGTTCGTGCGGCCGTCTCTACTCCCCAAGCTCCATGACCGAAATTAATCGTGTTCAAGTAAAGCTCAAGAATTTTGTCCTTCGGGAATAACTTTTCAAGCCTCATAGCAATAATTATCTCTTTAGCTTTTCTCGTTATGCTCTTCTCGTGTGATAAAAATAAATTCCTCGACAACTGCTGAGTAATCGTACTTGCTCCCTGAACTTTTCCCCCTTCAACAACGTCCGTCCATAATGCGCGCATGATTGAGCCGAGACGAATTCCCCCGTGTTGATAAAATGCCGAGTCCTCAGCCGCTAAAACAGCTCTGACGACATAAGGCGACATTTCAGCTAAATCTAAAGGTGTCCTGTTTTCAATAAATAATCTCGCTATGACTTCACCGTTTCTGTCATAAACGATTGACGGCAGGCTGTTCTTGGGATTAGCAAGCTCAACCATGCTCGGCAAGTCTTCAGAAAGTTTCACGACGTACCAGGCAACTCCTGCGCTTAATGCTCCTGTCGCTAAGAGAATTACAAGCAATATCGTCATGAACATAATCTTTAAAATTGAAAAATGTCGTTTCTTTTTACGCGGCTTCGGTTTCGGCTGTGTCCTCTGAACCTGCTGTTTTTTTCGTTGCTGCTGTTGCTGTTGATAAATTCTATCGATGTCTACACTGAATTTTCGATTATCAGGTTCACGGGAACGGCGCGGTCTATATCTCTCGTCCATGTGAATAAATTTCCCCTTTGTTATAATTTCTCAAATAATATCATAATTAACGCTCAAATATCCTGATTAAGCCGCCTTTACGTTCATATTTCGTGTCGTGAATTTTCCGGAGACTGAACCATTGATATTCGCCGTAAGTTACAGTGAGAACGTTCAAGTCATCGTTTAGCTCTTCATATCCGGCCAAGTTGAACCAGTGCCATTCGAAGTCGTCCAAAATTTTATCCTGATGATTGAGCAGCAAGAACGGGACGGGCAAATTTCGGTCAATTTGATTTACGACGGCCTCAGCAAAACTTTCATAATCAACATTTCCGGAAATTCCTTCGAATATTAGCGCGGAATTATGAATTTTTTGCAGATAATCATAGAAGCCGCATATATACGTCTCGAGATAGTCAATTCCATGATAACGAGGTCTGAGAAAAGGTTTCATGATCGAAGCGAAGTTGATGAAGTCATTGCGCGATAAATTTTCAGTGTTAAACGGGTAAAGAGTTCGGAATTTCTCAGCAGACCTGGCAAGATAAATGCAAGTATCACATGCCGTTACAGCCGCACATCCGCCCATATTCATGTCCCATTCAGGAAGCCAATCTTGATTTCCGCCGGGAGCATTCTCAATCGTGAAGTAATCGAGAGTTTTTTTCTTGGTCAAATTATCACATCCCTCAAAATTTTTGTCTGCATATTTTATAGCTTTAAGCGAATTTGTGAATGTTATGGAATTTTTATCTTGAAAATTTTATGATGAGAAAATAGAACATGTTATATTTTTCAGCTGGCAGAGCTGGTATCTCCTTTATCGCAGGCAATTTCGGAATTTCTTCAAGTTTATTGCGCAAAACCTCAAGCATTCTCGCTGTAATATTCCCCGTTTGTTCCGTAATTTTTCCTTTCGCCGTCATAATCTCGTCAATCATTCTCTCCTGACGCTTTATTACCGACTCAAGCTGTCTCGTTGTATCAAGAGCCTGAAGTGTTATATCCTCATCAATTTTACTGTAAAGTTCCACGCTCAATTATTGCTATTCTCTGCGCGGCTAACTCGTTCAACTTCTCCTGCATGGTCGTTACTGCCTTAGCTATCCTCACGAAACCTTCAGCCCTCGCGCGTTCCTTGTCGATTTGTGTCGCTTTCACTCGGTCAGGGTCATATGTCGTTGTGCTGTGGCTGGTGTAAGTATGTGAGCTTCCGCCGCTGAAAAATGATTTTACCGTGTCGACAGCTTTTGTGCAGAATGACGCAATCCCTGAAAACAGTCCCATTATTGTGCCCCCTGTTCCGCAATATCTTTTCTCATCCTGAACATCAGCGAGTTATATTCCTTCTCACGCCTCGCAAGCTCCTCACCGTATGCCCCAGCGTCCGACAAATAAACATCGTAATTCTTCTGTCTCAATGCCGAAAAACCGTCGAGAATTTCCGCCGACACCTTATCGAGCCCGTTATCTGCAACGAATGAGATTATCCCGTCAATTCGCAGGTCAAGCAAAGGTTCTGCCCAGTTGAGAATAAATATCCTGTCAGCCGACGACGTACACGAAAATATTATCTTCTGCAAAGCTCCCTGAAACTTTGACGTGAGTTTGTAGAGCATACTTTCAGCCTTGAATTTCTCCTGAAGACTTCCGCCCGGCGTGAACGCAAATTCCTGATGTATTCCCTTGCGCTCATCAAGAAAGAATTTATCAACGTCCGATTTATATTCCTTAAGTACCGCTGCAATTTCTTCCGGCACTGATTTACAATCTTCAGCGTTCACAAGCATATCACCAATAAGCCCGCGTTCAAGAATAGGCTGTAATTTCCCATCAATCTCAAGCCTCAATGTCTGCCATTCATCGCACCAAGCGCCCCAAAATCGCGCGTCAATCGTATCTTTAACGCAAGAGTCCTTGAGCTGACCGATTAGCGTCGTCTTGAAGACCTTGTAATCCTCCGTCCATTCAGTGAGAATATTTACTGCATTCATGACAAAATCCCTGTGGGCCTCGAAATACTCAATTTTCAGCAGGGCATTACGTATAATTCTGGCCGTGTTCTCTGCGATTATCGTGAATGTTGCGTGCTCCTCACGCTGTATTGCCGCAAGCTCCGTGATGCTGTCAGTGCTGTCTATTCTGTCTTCGAGTTCGGTAGCCTGTTTCTTGACGGCTCACGTGAAAGAGCGGGGCTGTCATCGTATTTCTTGGAGAGTTTGAGGGTTATAACGCCGAAATCCCTTATTGTTCCGTCCTTCTCGCACTCGAAATTCTCAATCATGATCATTAGGTCATCAGTCCATTTTTTGAGTGCCTCGAAGTATTTTATGACGGAAGAATTTACTGCGGGGAGGTCATATTGTGCGAGCATTGCTGTGTAATCGAACTCGGACGATAACACGCGGACGGCCATTAGCGGGGCGATTTGGTCGTTGAGTTCCTGAAGTTTTGCGGTTAGTGCGGGCTTGTCGATGTAGATTTTGCCGTAAAGCTGTGTGATTTCGTAGTCGCTGAAGATTGGCCAGAGGTCATTTTGCGTGAAGAGGTCAAGTGTGAACTGAAGGCGTTCGGTTTTGGAGAGGAGGATTATGTAGAGAAGCTATCTAAGTCTATTTTGCCTGTCTGAGTATTCCAATAATCAATGATTTTTATACGATAATTGCTTCCTTCTTTGAAGGGAAATGTATGGTTATCAGTTAACATTATCATTTCATCGTCTCTTGGGAGTCTCCAGTTCTCATATCCGCCAATGTTATCGAAGTTATCTCGTCTGCCATTTACGATAGTTGAAGTAATCCAGATTAGCCCACAAAAGCCCGGTCATCTTGTCCATGAGGATATACTTGTTGTTCTTGAAGAAATACCATATCTGCGCATTTATCGCCTCAAGTATCCTGTTCCTGCCTTCATCGCTGATAGCCTCAATCTCCGCAAGCTCAGTCATGACATTATCGCGCTGTGTCGTAAGTTCAGAGAGTCCTGACATAAAGCAATTCTCCTTTGTCGTTTAGAAATATATTTATTGTAAATAATAATGTCTCAGTGTCAAACAAATAAAATCGCTTAGTGTATATAAATTTTGACTGAATATTTCTTATTCTAGAAATTTACAGCAGAAAAATAGAACATGTTATATTTTTGCCTTCGATGATAAATTATTCCCTGAAAAAATTTACGACTGTGCTAAAATATTTCCCGTTTTTCATAATTTCACAACGAAAGGAAATTTTCACATGGCAGACATAATCGGACTTACATGTACTCAGTGCAAACGCCGCAATTACACTACAACGATTAACAAGAAGAAGCAGAGCAAGAAGCTCGAAATCAAGAAATATTGCAAGTGGTGCAACGCTTCAGTCCTTCATAAGGAATCAAAGTAGTATTGCCAAAGAATTAAACCTGTTGTAAAATCTCTCTCGTTTAATTTTCACGCAGGTCCGTGGCTCAATTGGCAGAGCACTGGTCTCCAAAACCGGGGGCTGAAGGTTCGAGTCCTTCCGGGCCTGCCATTTCTTTATAAGGACAAGACAAACAAAATGGCAAAAGCAACCACAGAGAAACCAACAAAAATGTCTTCGTTGATGACCTTCATTCGAGAAGCGAGGGCCGAACTCAAAAAAGTTACCTGGCCGACACGAAGGCAAATTTGGTATTGGACGTTAATCGTAATCGTTTTCACTCTCTGCGTTTCGTTATATTTGGGACTTATTGATTTTATTCTTGCGTGGTTATTCAGCGCGCTTCTGGGTTAAATATAAATCATGCCGGACAATAATCGCAAATGGTACGTAGTTCAGACTTACGCGAGCTACGAAAACAGAGTTGAAGCGGACTTGCGCGAGAGAATTAAGGCCATGCATATGCAGGATAAAATTTTCAACGTTTTAATCCCGACAGAAACGCATATTGTCGTTAAGGACGGGAAAAGCCGGGAAGTTACGCGAAAGTTATATCCGAGTTACGTGATGGTCGAGATGATACTTGATGAGCAATCCTGGTACGCCGTCAGACACACGCCGGGAGTTACGGGGTTCATCGGAGCTGGAACGCATCCAATTCCGTTGTCGCAAGAAGAAGTTGACCGCATAATGTCCGGAATGAAGAAGAGCGAGGAAAATCCCAAAATTGAAGTCGACTTGAAAATTGGTGATACCGTGCGGGTAATCGCTGAAGGAGAAATGAAGGGTTTCACAGGGCCTATAGTTGAGATTAACGCGAAAAGGGGCAAATTGAAATTCAATCATGGATTTCTCGGCGGTGCTGAAATTGAGACGGATTTCAAGTCAGTGGAGAAAGTTTAAGCAGTCAAAAGTTTTTTGGCAGTAATAAATCAATAGTAACAGAAACAGAAAGGAAAAATTTTTATCATGGCTAAGAAAGTAGTAGGGCAGATAAAGTTACAGCTGCCAGCCGGAAAAGCCACGCCCGCACCTCCTGTAGGACCTGCACTCGGACAGCACGGCGTGAACATTATGGAGTTCTGCAAGCAGTTCAACGCAAAAACTCAGGATCAAGCAGGATTAATCATTCCAGCGGTAATTACGGTTTACGCTGACAGGAGCTTTAGTTTTGAGCTGAAAACTCCTCCGGCGGCCGTATTATTGAAGAAAGCAGCAGGACTTGAGAAGGGTTCAGGAGTTCCCAACAAGACGAAAGTTGGAAAAATCGCACGCGCTAAGGTCAAAGAGATTGCAGAACTCAAGATGAAAGACTTAAACGCTAACGATATTGAGGGCGCAATGCATATGATCGAGGGCACGGCGCGTTCAATGGGGCTTGAGGTCGTCGATTAAGAACGAAGCGGAAGAGTTATTGAACTCGCTATTGACCGCAGGAGGTAAAGAATGAAGAGAAGCAAGAGATACAGAGAAGCCGCAGAAAAAATTGAAGCTGGCAAGTTATACGGACTTCGTGAGGCTGTAGATTTATTCAAGCAGGTAGCTACGGCAAAATTCAACGAGAGCATTGAAGTTCACGTTCGCTTAGGGATTGACCCGAGACACGCAGATCAGCAAGTTCGAAGCACGGTATCACTTCCACATGGAACTGGTGTAACTAAGAAAGTTTTAGTAATCACTCAGGGCGAAAAAATCAAAGAGGCTCAGGACGCAGGAGCTGACATTGTCGGCGGCGATGATATGGTTGCGCAGATTCAGGGCGGATTTATGGACTTTGACGCCGTAATCGCGACACCTGACATGATGAAATCCGTCGGACGCTTGGGAAAAGTTTTAGGCCCCAGAGGCTTAATGCCCAGCGCGAAAACTGGAACGGTAACATTTGAGCTTGCCAACGCCGTAAAAGAGATCAAGGCAGGACGTGTTGAGTTCCGAGCAGACAAGGCAGGAATTACTCACAATGCGGCAGGCCGTAGAGATTTCAGCGCTGATGACTTGTATGATAACGTCAAGGCTTTGTTGCAGGCGATTTACAGAGCACGCCCGGCTTCAGTGAAAGGCACGTATGTTAGGAGTATAGCGATTGCGCCGACAATGGGACCTGGAATTGCGGTAGATCCGGCACTCGCTCAGAAAGAATTAGCACTGTAAAAATTTTTCGCAATATATAAATCCGAAGACAGCAGGAGCATTTACGCTTAAAACTCGAAAAAAATCCTGCTCAGGAGAAAGTTAAACGTGATAATAATGCTTCTCCTGTTGTGTGCAAAATTTCGGGAGGAGCTTTTGTTTAATATTAAGGAGGTGAAAATAAAAACATGCCAGCAAAGATTAAGTATGAACTCGTCGACGCTTTGAAGGAAAAACTTTCAAGGACTAAAGCCGTTTATGTCGCTGAATATCGCGGAATGACCGTAGAGCAGAGCACAATGCTTCGTAAAAAAGTTCGTGAGGCGGGCGGTGAGCTTAAAGTCTCGAAAAATACTTTGTTCAAGATTGCCATGAAGGAAACGGGATTAACTGAGCTTCCCGAAGACATGACGAAAGGCCCGAACATTTACGCTTTATGCTATGATGATCCCGTAAGCGTCGCTAAAGTTCTGAAAGAATACGCTAACGACAAGACACAAAAAGCATTTATTCTCAAGGGCGGATTGCTCGAAACACAGCTTTTGGACTTGAACCAGTTATTAGCACTCGCGGATTTGCCATCGAAAGATGCTCTCAGAGGTCAAGTTGTCAGGACAATCGCGGCTCCGTTATCAGGACTCGTCAATGTATTATCCGGAACAATCAGGAATTTCGTTACATGCCTCGACCAAATTCGAGCAAAGAAAGAAGAAGGCGCGGCGTAAAAATTTATTATTAATAATATGGAGGTAAAATTTATTATGACAAAAGATGAAATCATTAGCGCAATTGAAACAATGTCAGTTCTTGAACTCTCGGAACTCGTAAAGGCACTTGAAGATAAGTTCGGCGTATCAGCTTCAGCGGCTCCCATGATGATGGCGGCAATGCCTGGTGCTGGTGCTGCGGCTCCTGCGGCTGAGGAGAAGACAGAGTTTGATGTTGTCTACAAAGGTCCTGGCGCGAACAAGATCGCAGTAATCAAAGTTGTACGTGAGATTACATCATTAGGCCTTAAGGAAGCGAAAGAGCTTGTTGACAATCCTCCGAAGAATATCAAAGAGGGCGTTTCAAAGGAAGAGGCTGAAGAGCTCAAGAAGAAACTGGCTGATGCCGGAGCGGACGTAGAAGTTAAGTAAGATTGCGTAGACAGAGGCTCATGAGTTCACGGGCCTCTTTTGTTTATGAAGCGTTTATGAGTTTATGAATGGAGGAATTTTCACGATGAGTGCGCAGAATAATAAGAAAAATCCCCAGCCCCAAAATGACAGCAAGAAAAAAATCATAATCGGCATCGTCTGCTTAATTTTATTATTAAATATTATGTGGACGATTATGCAGAACAAGTTTACCCCGAAGCTCGACGAGGTTAAAGCGGGAATGGCGGCTCTTGAGCAGAGAATTACGAAACTTGAGCAGAGCGGACTTCCTGATGTTGCTAACTTGAAAGAAGATTTTACGGCGTTGAGAGCTATAGCTGATAAATTCTCGGAACGTCTTAACGAGTCAATTAAAACCGAAGAAGAACAGCTCAAGGAGTTAGAAGCTCAAGTTGAAGCGAAGAGAGCACGCGTTGAGGAATTAAAGAAACTTTCCGGCCAGGAATAATAACACAACGCACCTCCTTTAGATGAAGCCCCGATTGAAGCTAATTCGTCGGGGTTTTGTTTATTGATGATTATGATAATATGATTGCTAATCTTGAAGATAAGGGGTTGAGAAATTCATGAACTGTTCAGGATGTGGAGCACCGCTTGAGCTTAACGATGAAAAATGCCCGTATTGCGGGAAAATTACGCCGTACGGTGAAAGAATGTTCGAGGAGCGCAAGGAGCAGGAGAAGAAGAAAGAGCCTGAGAATTTGCCGAAGATGAAATATGCTTCGATAGTTGCAATTGCAATTCTCTATGTAATTACGTTTGGATTTTACTCGCCTTATTGGTGCGTGTCTCGTGCGAACTCGCTTAACGGGCTTTACTCTGAGACGAAATTCCCGACATGGGCGGCTTGGCTTTATCTGGTTATAAGCGTGGCTGTCTTTTTGCTTCCAGGAGATTATGAGGCATTCGGACTTAACGAAGAAACTGGAGCTAACGTTTTAAGCGTCTTAATGCTCGTGTTAATGGTCATTGCAATTTGGATGTCGTTATGCGCGAGGAGAATTTTGCAACAGCATGCTTCACGTTTTATCGGAGTTGATGCGGCGGCTAACAGTGTTGCTCCGTCGATAATCATGATAGTAATCTGCGGGCCGGTTTACGTTCAGTATCATGTGAACAGGCTGATAAAAATGAAATTGCTTGCTCCGAAAATTTAGCAAAAAAAATGCCCCGACTGTGATTAATCGGGGTGTTTTCTTTATTTCGAGTTCTTGACGTAATCGTTGCGTTCTTTCAAGGCTCGTTCAGCAAGTGTGCATGCTCGTAATACTGCTTGAATGTCCTGACTTCCTGAGAGAGCTTCAAGATTTTTCACGGCATCTTCAAGTTCATTCTCAAGTTTTCGTGATGCTGGCGAAGGATCCGAATATCTCAGAGCTTCGGAGAAATTCACGAGTTGTTTAATGCTTTCTGCTGGAACTCCGGAGGCTTTCAAGTCATCGACGACGTACGAAACTTTATTTGCCAATGATGAGAGATTTACGCGTCCTTCGGATTGCTGGCGAGATTCTGAGCTTGAGAGTTTCAGCGTTGCCATGTTGACGAGGAGCATAGGGATTAAGAATACGACGAGGCCGCCGACGTGAATTAGCATGTACGTAACGACGGAGAAATTAGCTAAAGCATTGCCGACAGAGACGACGATAACGAACAGGAAATAAAGCCCGCCTAAAATAGCCTGAGTGAAATTCATCGGAATATTTTTGCCGGAGTTCTGACGCATCGCAATTCCGCTGAACATTAAGGTCTCAAGTACCAGCGCGAAAAGCAAAAAGCCCGCAGAAATCCAGAAAGTTACGCCTCTTTGCTCCGGAGTTGTCAGGAAGTAAACGAAGAATGCTGCGACGACACCGATTAAGAGCATGAGGAGGAATATATTGAAGACTTGACGGATTTTGTTAAAGAATTTTCCCATTTTATTAACACATCACCTTTCACGTAAATTTATAATTGTTGTCCGCAGTTCATGCAGAATTTTGCACCAGGAATTAAAGCCGCACCGCACTTCGGACACGCTAATTTAGCTCCGCAGTTCATACAGAATTTCGCGCCCTCGATTACAGGTTGACCACACGACGGACAAGTTTTGCCTGAGCCTGAGGGTTGAGGATTGGGATTTACGGGATTAACTGGATTAACGGGAGGATTTGAGGGATTAGGATTTTGCTGAGGATTAATATATTGTCCCATTTGCGAGGCCATTTGTCCGAAGGTTCCGCCCATTCCCATGCCCGCACCGAGACCAACGCCAGCCCCTAAAAGTGAGCTTCCTCCTTCGTTCTTAGCGGCCGCTTCCATAACGTCGAAGGATCTTTGCTGTTGATAGTTATAGCCGATTACGTTCATGCTCGCCCGTTCGCTTAAGGCTTGTTTGAGCTTCTTTATGCCCTCGTCGTCGTCGTTGATGTTCACTGAGCCGAAATAGAAGTTAAGGGGTTCAATGCCGTAATTCGCAAATTCAGGCCTGATTTTCTCGACAGCCTCGTTCGACATATCCTCAAGATACGCGCTAATCTCAAAAATATTAATCTTCTTGTGAGCAATGTACGTAGAAATCATATCGCCCATTCGTGAGAGAATTAACCCTTTAAAATAGCTCTCAATGTCAGCGCGTGTAATCGATGATTTATTTCCGGCCAATTTCAACACAAACTGTCTGCTCTCATTCACACGAAGTCCGAACTGTCCAAATGCCCTAACATAAATCGGAATTTGATACTCCGGGTCGCGCAATAAAATCGGGTTTTGAGTTCCCCACTTAATATCAAGCACATTGACTTTGTTCACGAACCATACGGACGCTTTGAATGCGCTTTGTCCGCCGGTTGCAAGGTTAATTAGGCGGCTTAACATGGGAATATTATTTGTTGAAAGAGTATGACGACCTGCCGCGAATAAGTCCAGAGCTTGGCCGTCCTTGAAGAGAATTGCTTCTTGAGCTTCACGAACGATTAACTGCGTCCAGTTTCCGAGTTCATCGCTTTTTGCCGGATTTTTCTTGTCGACGTAACGCCACGCGAGAATATCGTTTGAGTTGATGCTGTCGTCCCATTGAACAACTTGAACTATTGCCATGAATTTTTACACCTCTTATATTGCAATTTTTGTGTATAAATCTGTATCAACTTTCACAGCTATTATAATTTCTCCAGCTTCCAAATGTACAGCTTCCATTTTGCTAGCTTCAGGAATTTCCAAGCCTTTATCCTCAGCATTCACAAGCATAAGACTAAGTACATCTTCAGCATTATCAATCGCCTCATGCAACGTTTCTCCGTCCGTGAAGCAATTATGAAGATCCGGGAAATTCACATAATATACTTTATCATTGAAATCATAATTTATTATTGCCGGATATTCGTATTTCATTCTATACCTGCCTCCTTGAAAATTTTTCTCAAAGTTCCCGGCGGAATGTCCTTGCCTGAATGTCTCCAAACTGGAAAATCATTACCGGTAATGTCAGAATGCCATATCTCATGATTTGTCCCCTCGCGAAGGAAATAACAGCCGTTAGCCTTAAGTATTCGTAATAATTCTGAACGTTTCATGAGTTTCTTTCCGGCATTACAAACTCGCCGACTTTTTTACACGCCTCGCACCATGCTCGCTCGATATCCTCATCCGAAAACTTATCGCTGAAGCGTCCCTCAGGTCTCCAATCTATACGTCTGAATTTCTTGCCTTTACGTTCCTGCATATTCATTCACCTTCCCTTCACGTTCAGGCCAATTATACAGCAAAAAAAATTAGCTCCCCCATTTCTGAGAGAGCCAGTATTGTCCTGTTAGTGAGTGCACTTCTTCGTTCAGAACTCGAAACTTATTGTCTGAATTTTCGCGAGGCCCTAATGCTAACTTACACGAGAGTAAATTTTCTAGCGAATGAACATTCCTACGTTCCCCGTCTTGTCTGTTAAGTCCGCACTAACACCTGCGTTGTTACTAGTAGTTACTTTCCACAGACCTACAGCCGATTTACGTGATATCAGCTTATCGCCAACGCGTGAATCCGTGTTGTTGATGTAGACAAACCAAGTTCCGGAATTTTGGTTGCCTACAAATTCGTAGTCACCTAATCCCTCATTGCTCATGTACTTTGCAATTTCACTTTTCTTGTCACTGAGCTTGAAGCCTGATGTTTCGGCTGTCGAAAGATTATCCGCATACCAAGAAAGTGCCGCTGTCTTGAGATTGCGCAGGTTGCTCACGATATTGCTAGCTTTTGCTGAAGTTACAGCCTCTGTGCTCGAAAGCATCATCATTGTGCTCAATACGCCGATTACTACGATAACGATTAACA
>CALGHA010000177.1 GCA_937915835.1 uncultured Fretibacterium sp.
AAATCTTAAAGGCTATTACTTCGGGCTGGAAAAAAGCTGTTCTCTTCTTCCCGACGCGCGCTTTCAAATACAATTTGCGAAACTTAACCGGCGACGCTGACGCTTTAATCGCGGGCAATCCTCAAGCTCTGAAATTCACGGGTAAGGCTTTGAGCGATTTACTTAGCTTCTATTATGGCAGTGGTAAAATTTCTCCGGAGCTTAAAGAGTTTCAAGAACGCGGCGGCGCTATTACAATTGAGAACACTCAGGAACTTGGCGACTACAAAAAGCTCAAAGAGTTTCAACATCTCATGAGTGAACTTGAAGGCAAATCCGCTCCGGCTTGGAAAAAACTTCCTAAGAGTGCGTGGGCTTTAATCGATAAATTCGCATGGAGTGGCGTTCAGAAAGCTACTGACTTCCGCGAACAGATTTTGCGTTACGCTTGCTACTTGAGTTATCGCGCACAAATGCAGAAGAATAACGGCTTACCTAACAATTGGGGGGCTTCCGTAAAAGATGAAGTTCTGAGCTTGCCGGACATTCGTGATAGAGCTTTCAAAATGGCTAATGAATTACTCGGCGCTTATGACCAAGTTACTCAGACGGGTAAGAGCATTCGTGAGTTCACTGTCCCCTTCTATTCTTGGCTCGAAGTTAACGCTAAACGTTATTATCAGCTTCTCAAAAATGGCCTGTTCGAAGACGTTCCAGGCGATTTCGCTTCACGCTTCCTTAAAGGCCAGCTCTTGAACACTCCGTATTATGCCTGGAAACTCGGCAAAACTTATTTCTTCGTCAACCTCCTCACAATGCTAATTAAACTCTGGAATAATTACTTATGGCCGGACGATGAGGACAAATTGCCGCCGGATATTCAGGAAAGACCGCATATTACTCTGGGACATGACACCAAAGGAAGAACTTTGTACTTTGACCGCGTTGGGGCTTTGCTCGATAATCTTGAATGGTTCGGACAGGATAATTCTCCTCTCTTGCCTTTCGCTAAAGACATTCGCGATATTCTTGATGGCAAGCAGACTTTTACGGACTTCGTCGGAAAACTCATTAGCTCGCCAATTAACAAAGCTATCAATGCCGTTAATCCCATCATCAAAACTCCGGCTGAACTCGCTACAGGAAAATCAATTTATCCCGACTTTACTAATCCGCGTAATATTGGCGACGCTGGGAAATATATTGCTCAGTCTCTCGGGCTGTCGTGGCCTTATAAAATTATCACCGATGAGCCTCATAATAACTGGCAGGAGTTCAAGAACTTGTTCACGTATTCTG
>CALGHA010000178.1 GCA_937915835.1 uncultured Fretibacterium sp.
GACGCTCTTCCGATCTCTTTCGTCGGCGTTCAGAAAGTCCGAGTGCTTCGGCATAAAATTTCAGTGAGCAGTCAATATCTTGAACGTTATAGTTTTCGTGTATCATCTTGAACTTCATGATTAATTCCCCCCGTTTAAATTATCATGGTAATATTATTACACAAAACGCTTTATATTAAGGAGCAAAAATTTCTATCATGCCAATTTTTAACACAACAAATTTCACCGTTAATCAGCTCATTGAAAGTATCGATACAGGAGCACTCGGTCTCCCTGAGCTTCAAAGGCCCTTCGTCTGGAGCAACACGAAAGTACGCGACCTTTTTGATTCAATGATGTCAGGTTATCCTGTCGGCTATATTATGCTCTGGGAATGTCCGACGCTAGATAAAACACGAACAATCGGGACAAGTTCAACAAAAAGTTATGACACTCCACGTGAGGTTATAATTGACGGCCAGCAGAGATTAACTTCACTTTACGCCGTAATGAAGGGTAAAAGCGTAATCGATAAGGATTTCAGAGAACGCAATATAATAATCTCGTTCAATCCATTAGAGAAAAAATTCGAGGTCGGCACAATCGCGATAAAAAATAATCCCGAATGGATTTACAACATCAGCGATTTATTCACGTCGGCAACAGCAACAAGATATATCAGCAAATTTCTTGACGCGCTCGACAAACACAGGACAGACCAGAAAAAAGCCGTTTTGACCGACGATGAGACGAGGAAAATTGAGAGCAGAATTGAGGAATTATTCAACATAAAGAATTATTCATTCCCGGTTTTCAGGATTGAGGCAAGTGCTGATGAAGAAGCTGTATCAAATATTTTTGTCAGGATAAATTCCGGCGGAGTTTCGCTGAAGAATAATGATTTTATCTTGACACTCTTATCTGTTCACTGGGAAGAAGGCCGAAGAAAGATTGAAAAATTCTGCAAAGAATCAACTCAGTCGAACGCCGATAAATCAACGTCATACAACAGCTTAGGCATCGAGATTTCAGCACAGGACATTATTCGCACGGTCATGGCATATGCTTTCAACAGGGCGAGGCTTCAATATGGCTACAAACTTTTGAGGGGCGCTGACTTCGATAAAAAAGGAGTTTTCAGTAAACAATTAATGCAAGCAAACTTTGATATTCTTAAGGCGAAACTTCCTGAAGTTATGAACGTAAATAATTGGCATGAATTTCTCAAGAGCATAATGAACGCGGGTTATATGTCATCGAGTATGATTTTATCCGACAACGCAATTTTTTACACTTATGCAATGTTCCTGATAGCTAAGGACAAATTCAACGTTCCTTATGGTAAAAACGAAGCTCTATCGTCTTTATGGTTCTTTCATGCTTCGCTGTCGTCAATCTATACCGGCTCTTTTGAATCTACCGTTGAAAATCATTTGAACGCGTTGAAGAACTTGAAAACTCAGGACGATTACAAGAATTTTATTTTCACCAGAATTGATGAAGTTTGCACTGATGACTTCTTCGATGTAACTCTTTCAGGTTCAGGAGGTCTCGCGGTTTCAGGTTCCGGCAATAACGCTTGGTTTGCTTACGTCGCTTCATTAATCATTCTCGGGCGTAAAGTTTTATTCTCACGAGGAAGTCTCAGCGTTCAAAGTTTATTCCTGCCTGGTTCAGACGGAACGAGAAAATCATTAGAGAAACATCATCTTTTTCCGAAAGCATATCTTAAGGCTCAGGGATATTCAGAAACTCAGATTAACCAGATGGCTAATTACGCGTTTATTGACTGGAAGGACAATATGAGCATACTCGACGAAGCTCCGGCAAAATATTATCCCGAAGTTTGTAAAGGAATGACGGCCGAAGAGATTTCGAAAATGGAAGATGAGAATGCTCTTCCTCACGGTTGGGAAAATTTGAGCTATGATAATTTTCTTGTTCAAAGACGTAAATTAATGGCGAAAATTATCAAAGAGGCTTTTGTGAAGCTGAAAAATCTGGCAAAAAAGTAATGTGTGCTAAAATTCTGTGAAAAATTTTATTAACTAGGACTGAAAATTTAATGCAATCACAGAACGCTAATAACATCAGAAATCTCGCAATCGTAGCTCACATAGATCATGGCAAGACTACATTAATTGACAGCATATTTCGAGCCGCACAAACTT
>CALGHA010000179.1 GCA_937915835.1 uncultured Fretibacterium sp.
TGGGTGGGTGGGAGCATATGAAAGGCTGCCGCGATACACCATATACGATGACTTCTTATGTATTACTGAATATATATTTCGTGAGTGAATTTACGAAATTTTTACTCTTCGTGATGGTTCATCAAATTTTAGCATTCGCGAGAAAACTTAAGCATGAAAATTTTGCGCATGTAATAAAATATACCAGAATTATTTTAATTTTCATAAAGGAGAAATTCTTTAATGCCCGACGAAATTTTACAGGACAATTTTAACTCTGAGGATAACGAAGTAGTCAGACAACGCAAGGAAAAGTTATTGCGTTTACGTTCTGAAGAAGGCTATGATCCCTACATCAACGAGACTTGGGACAGACAAGACACACTCGCTTCAATTCGTGAACGTTTTGATTATCTTGAAGCTGAACAAGTTGCTGAAGACGTTACGATTAAGACGGCCGGAAGAATTATGACGATTAGGCGACAGGGTAAAGCTGCTTTTGCTGACTTAGCCGATGAGACTTCACGAATGCAATTGTACTTCCAGTTTAACGCGGTCGGCGAGAAAAATTACGAGTTCTTCAAAAAGTGGGTTGATACAGGCGACTGGGTTGGCATAATCGGAAATCCTTGCAGGACAAAACGCGGTGAACTCACAATCTTAGTCAAGGATTATAAATTACTCAGCAAGGCAATTCGTCCTTTACCCGAAAAATGGCACGGACTTACTGACACCGAATTACGTTATCGCAAGAGATACATGGACTTAATCGCTAATCCCGAAGTCCGCGAAGTCTTCAGAAAACGCTCAAAAATTATCTCGTCATTCCGTGAAACTCTCGAATCTCATGGAACTCTTGAAGTCGAAACGCCGATTTTGTCAGTCTTAGCAGGAGGAGCAAACGCCCGGCCCTTCAAGACGTTTCATAACGCGCTCGGACTTGATATGTTCATGAGGATTGCCGTAGAGTTATATCTCAAGCGTTTAGTCGTCGGAATGATGGGAAGAGTTTACGAAATTGGCCGAAACTTCAGGAATGAGGGAATTGACACCATGCATAACCCGGAGTTTACGATGATGGAAGTTTACTGGCCTTATGCAAATTACGTTGACATGATGAACTTAGCCGAAGAGTTAATACGTAATGCGGCAAAAGCGATTGGAACTCTCGAAATCGAATGGAACGGGATTAAATTAGACCTGTCGAAACCGTTCAAGAAAATCACGATGAGGGAAGCTGTGAAAGAATACGCCGGAGTTGATTTTGACACGATAACTTCAGACGAACAGGCCCGGCAGATTGCACGCGATAAAGGACTTGGAGCAGAGATGACAGGACATGAAAGCAAGTTTGCCGTGTTAAATCTCATGTTTGAGGCATTCTGTGAGGAGAAATTGATTGAGCCTACGTTTATGCTTGGACATCCTACGGAAATTTCGCCGCTCTCAAAGCGAGACCCTGAGAACCCGGATTACACACACAGATTTGAACTCTTTATGTTCGGTAAAGAAGTTGCTAATGCTTTTAGTGAGTTAAACGACCCGTTAGACCAGCGCGAGAGATTTGAAGACCAAGCCAGAAAGAAAGCAGAGGGCGACGACGAAGCTCACGTTTTCGACGAAGATTTTATCAACGCTATCGAAGCAGGATTGCCGCCAACCGGAGGAATGGGTATCGGAATGGACAGAATAGTAATGTTCTTGACCGGAGCACGCTCAATCCGAGACGTAATTTTGTTCCCTGCAATGAAGCCGAAAGCATAATTTATGAAATTGGCCCGCATGAGAAGACTTGTGCGGGTTTTATGTTATCATGACATCATGAATATGTTTGAAGCCCGAATGAATGAGCTTTATGAACTCGTAAAGCATCATGCAGAATTATATTATGATAAAGACGCTCCGGAAATTTCGGATTCAGAGTATGACGCGCTTGTTCGTGAGCTTAATGAACTTGAGAGGGATTACCCGGAATTTTCGCGTAAAGATTTTCTCACGCATAAGGTCGGCGGATCTCCCAGTGAATTATTCGCGAAGGTTGAACACAAAATCCCTATGCTCTCGCTTGATAACGTCTTTAATCCCGATGAACTCACTAACTTTTTCACAAGAATAAATTTATCCGGGCCGTTTACGTGTGAGATGAAGATTGACGGGCTTGCTGTGTCGCTGATTTATCAAGATGGCGTTTTTGTTCAGGGCGCAACTCGCGGCAACGGAAATATTGGCGAGGATGTTACGGAAAATTTATTGCTGATTGACGCTGTTCCCAAGAAATTAATAAATCCTCCGGCTGGACGTGTTGAAGTTCGTGGAGAAGTCTTGATGACGCTTGAACGTTTCAACGCGATTAATTCACGTCAGGAGGAACGGGGCGGAAAACTTTTTGCTAATCCGAGAAATGCTGCCGCCGGAACTCTGAGACAAAAAGACGGGAAAATTTTAGCTGAACGCGGGCTTGATATATTTCTTTATTATCTTGTTGACGCTGAGAAATTCGGAGTTACACGACAGAGTGAGGCTTTAGCGTGGCTCAAAGAAAAAGGTTTACCCGTTCAAGCTGCTTATGAAGTCTGTGAAAATCTTGACGACGCGAAAAATTTTATCTCTCACTGGCATGATGAACGCTACAAGTTAAATTACGTTACTGACGGTGTCGTAATAAAGCTCGATGATTTAACTCAATGGCATTCAATCGGCTCAACCTCACATGCTCCAAGATGGGCCGTCGCGTATAAATATCCTCCTGAGGAAGCACGAACAAGATTACTCGACATAAAAATTTCCGTCGGAAGAACCGGAGTTTTAACGCCCGTCGCAATTCTTGACCCCGTAAGGCTTGCAGGAACTCAGGTATCACGCGCGAGCCTTCATAATTTTGATGAGATTGAACGTAAAGATATTCGCGTCGGTGATGTCGTTATCGTTCGGAAGGCGGCAGAGATTATTCCGGAAATTGTTAATGTTGACGCTTCCGTGAGAACTGGCGAGGAAAAAACTTTCATGATGCCTAAAAATTGTCCTGCGTGTAATTCTGAGATTGTGAGACTTCCAGAAGAAGCCGCGTATCGCTGTCCTAATCGTGCGTCTTGTCCTGCGCAATTGAAAGAGGGATTGAGATATTTTGCTTCACGAGACGGGATGAATATTAAGGGCTTGGGAAAAAGTTTAGCTGAAAAGTTGATTAGCTCAGGGAAAATTAAAACTCTCAGCGATATTTACACGTTAAGCCTTGAAGACTGGATGACGCTTGACAAAATCGGTGAGAAATCCGCGCAGAATATTTTAGCTGAACTCGAAGCCTCAAAGTCTCGTCCATTCGTGAACTTGCTTACGGCTCTGGGAATTTTAGGCGTTGGGAAGAATGCGGCAAGTTTACTCGTTGACGAGTTCGGAAATATCGATAATCTCAAAGCTGCTTCAATCGAGGAAATTTCGGAAATTGAGGGAATTGGTCCGGTTATTGCGCGTTCAGTTCATGAATTTTTCGGAAATCAGGCCAATTTGAAATTAATCGAGGATTTTCGCTCACTCGGCTTCTCAATGGGCAATGATATTCTGAACGTGAAAAGTATTCTTGACGGAAAAATTTTTGTCTTCACAGGCTCATTATCAACGATGACACGAGACGAAGCAAGCGAAAAAGTTAAAGCGCTCGGCGGAAAAGTTTCATCAAGTGTCAGCAAGAAAACTGATTACGTAATTCTTGGTGATAAAGCGGGTTCAAAACTTCAGAAGGCCGAAGATTTAGGCGTAAAAATTTTGACGGAGCAGGAATTCATTAATCTTATCAACCAGCAATCATAAATTGCAATTATAGCGCTCTACGTTGTATCATATTCACAATCCCACGTTAAACATGAAAAATTCAGGAAGGAGAAAATTTCCTTATGGATCAGAAGAAAATTAAGCGTATCGGTGTATTAACCAGCGGAGGAGACTCACCAGGAATGAACG
>CALGHA010000180.1 GCA_937915835.1 uncultured Fretibacterium sp.
ATATACAGTTCCCGTCCTCGTCGTATCGCTCGTAATATGTCCGCCACTTGTTCACCCTTACCCATTCAGGACTGGTATGCGTCTGAATTGCTAAGTCCCCTCCAGTTAAAAAATGCGGGATTGTTTCCCCGTCTTGCTTGACTGGAGTAATTGAACCAACTTGCCGCGCTTCATAGGTTATCTCGGTCTCATTGCATAAAATTCCTCTACCAAAATTTTCTCGCGTAAACTTCCTCGTTATCTGGCTGTCAAATGGCGGTGAGTATGAAGGCATATTATCTCCGGGAACTGGTCCGCCATTCCTTATTGTTGAACGCGTTAATGTCTCGGAACTCACAAAGTCTAACTCGTCTTCCCAGTCCTCAGGAATTCCAATTTCGGCGTTCCTCACACTGAATGTTCGCGTTAATGTCTCGGTCGTCGTCTCTGTAAATGTCGTGAACCTTGAACGCGTTTCTCCGTCTGTATCTACAATATTATATTGATATCTTCCCTCTGCTGTCCGCGTCAACGTATAACCTTTTTCGCAGAACGCAAATAATACGTATTCTTGATTATCACGCCAAATTACTTTGCTTTTGTACTCATAATCATGCGTTTCTGTCGTCGTTATCGTTATTCCGTTCTCAGTGATTACAGTCCTGGCCTCTTCTGTTACTCCAAAGGGCTCAAGCGTCGTGAGTGAATAATTCCCGTTCGTAAGAATTCCTGATTTCTCATCTCGTGTCGGTGTTAATGATGGCGTTGTGCCGGAATAATATTCCTGCTCTTCATCATCGGGGTCTTCGTCGTCTGGTTCAGTTTCATGGGAATTCCGGCGGCTTACCTGAACTAATACTTGCGTCGCATAGCCGTCTAAGTCAACACTTGAGCCGCTGTCGTCTATGACATCCTCAAATTGAAGTTCAGAACTTCTTGCACGCGGTGCTGAAACATTTAATCGGCCTTGCTTGTCTATAAAAGCTACACAGCCGCTTAACATTGCAAGTTCAAGTACTGCCTCTGCACAGGTTGAGCCGGTTATTACAGAACGAACGTTAAAACCCGTTAATCCGTTGGAGCTCATTACAAGACTTATTCCGCAGAAATTTGCAAGATAGCTTATTACCGTTTTGGCGTTTCCCGTCGGAAGTTCGGAGATTTCTGGCGTCGACTTCATCAGCTTCACACCAGCGTCGCGACCCTCAATATGCCACAATCCCGAAGTATCCTTGTAACAGTTCGTGATTATTCCGTCCGTTAAGACATTCCCGAAATTTATTGACGCTCCGGCTTTAAATGTCCCACCGGCAACTTCAGCACTCCATGAACTAACAAGCTCATTCAAACTGCGCGAATATGTGAAGCCCGTAATTTTTCCGCCGTTCTTC
>CALGHA010000181.1 GCA_937915835.1 uncultured Fretibacterium sp.
CTAAATGGTCGGCCTGAGTTGATTTTCCCGAACCGTCAATACCTTCAATCGTTATAAACATGTTTATTTGCCTACTATATGGATTAATCTTCTCTGGAGGCCGTCGATATAATGCTCAGAGTTGTAAATTTTCAGATTGCCTTCGTTCATTCGGCGTTCCTTAGTGTCGCTTAAAAATTCCTGTTCCTCGTCAAGATAATCATTCGAGTAATCTTCCTCGTCATGTTTTGAGCCTTTGCGTTTGTTTAACGCTCGGGCTAATTCATTTCCTGACTGGTCAACATTAAGCTCAAGGAAAAGTTGATTATTCCCGTCGATTGCGCTAATTTCCCGTAGCATTCTCTCGAGGCTGTTGATTGATTTGTAGCCTCCTTCAAGTCCCGGCTGGCCCATTGAGTTCACGCTTCCGCCCCTTACAATGAGTTCGGCCGTTCCTGATGCTCCTTCTGGAACTTTCAGCTTGAAAACTCGTTTTACAGGTTCTTTGCGCCAAGATCTCAACGTAACTTCTACATTAACTTCCTGGCCCGGACTTGCGCGTGAAACTGTCTTTACGTCCTCGATGAATAAAATTTTGGGGCTTTGTGATGCCTCAATCGTGAGCTTGAAACCTGCCGGCAATGTCTCAGAAAAAGGCTGTGTCAAATATGCGTTGATAATCTTGCTGACATCTTCAAATGCTTCTTTCACGACGACATTATCAGTTGAGTAATAGACATCTTTACGTGCCCAGCCCTTTGGTAAATTTTTCCCGTCAAGCCTGAGATTTACGCTGATACTTCCCTGACCTTTTCGGCCCCATGCTTCTTCGAGTAATCCCGCGTAAAGTCCCTGTATTAATTCCTGGCTCAAAAACTCGTCAGCAATAACACGAAACTTGTAATTTCTCTCGATGTTATTATCTAAATCCTTGAAGTTAAACTCTGCAGCTATTGACTGTGGATATTGGCCTAAAACTCCGCCAAGTCCGGCCGCTCTGTCCTGAACAAACATTCCGTTGATGCCCATTGACGTTGATAATCTCTGAGGGAATGCAAGACTATCAATAATCTGGTGAACATAAGACTTCGCGGCGGGATAAGCAACACTGCCTTTCTGTGTAAAGTCATGGCCGAATGCTAAAAATCTGCCGTTTCTGTCAGTAGCCGTAACAGTTCCGGAAGCTCCAGCCTCAACATCTCCCCAGATGAGCAAAGCCGTAACAGCATCGCCGGGCCGTAAACTTGAAGTCTGGATATTTCCAGTTGGACCGCCCGAAATTCCCTGAACTAGATTTACTCCGAGACGTTTTGCCATATTCTCAAGTGATTGGTTATTATTTATCCTTATACCTGAGAAAATTATATTACTAAGCGCTAAATTTTTTTGTGATGCCGTCTTGACTGAGGAACTATCATCAAAGATTTTGCACATGTCCTCAATTGGAGTTACGCAGCAAAGTGAATGATCTCCAAATTCCCAGCCGATTGCGACAGCGCCGATTAATTTTCCGTTAACATAAACAGGTGAACCGCTCATTCCGTGAGCAACTTTATATTTGCCCAAAATTTTTATTAATATCACGTCAGAAATATTAGTTTTCGGTTTCTGAGGAACTACGCTGACGATTTTAATGGGTATTCTGATGGGTTCAGTGCCTTTAATCACCGTGAGCATATAGCCGGACATTTCGGGCCTGAGCTGTTTTGTCGACATTGTAGGCTGAGCAGGAATGAAAGTTTCAGCCTGAGCTTTTGAGAACGATAACAACAAAATTATTATAACGAGAAATTTTTTATACATTGCCTTTAGCCTTCTGTCGTAAATATTCCATGATAAAATCGCTTATATCTCCGTCGAGAACTGTTTGAACATTTCCCTTCTCATAATTCGTCCTGTGATCCTTAACCAGCGTATAAGGATGTAACACATAGCTTCGTATTTGGCTTCCCCATGTGGATTCTTTCTTGTCGCCGACAACCGAAGCTAACTCCTCCTGTCTCTCCTGCAAGGCCAATTCATAAAGTCTGCTCTTGAGAACGTGCATAGCTGTCTGCCTGTTCATGTGCTGTGAACGTTCATTCTGACAAGTTACGACTATTCCCGTCGGAAGATGTGTAATTCTTACGGCTGAATCCGTCCGGTTTACGTATTGTCCGCCTGCTCCTGAAGCCCTGAAAGTGTCAACTCTTAAATCTTCCGGCTTAATGTCAACGTCAACGTCATCACTGAATTCCGGCGAAACTAAGACTGAAGCAAAGCTCGTGTGTCGTCTGTGAGCAGAATCAAACGGGGAAATTCGTACAAGCCTGTGAACTCCTCTTTCAGCCTTGAGAAAACCGTATGCATATTCGCCCTCGATTAAGACCGTCGCGCTTTTAATGCCCTCGCCCTCATCAGTCGTCGCCTCGATTAAATTTGCCTTGAAGCCCTCACGCTCGCAATAACGCAAATACATTCGCAAAAGCATTCCTGCCCAATCTTGAGAGTCCAAACCGCCGGAGCCCGAATGTACCATTAAAATCGCGCTGGCTTGATCGTAAGGTTCGTTGAGCAATAAGAGTAAGTTATGACGTTCAAGCTCGTGCTTTAATGCTTCGGCTCTGCGTGAAAATTCTGCTTCGAGTTCTAAGTCCTCGCTGCCGTGCAAAATTTCTTCGAGAGTGGTTAATTCATCATATTCTGAGTTAATATGCTTCAGGCTGTCGAGTTTTGAGTTGACTTGAGATAATTCCTTCAGGATATTTTCGTGTCCTTCGGAAGTCCAGAAGTCAGGGGCTGAAGTCTGGAGCGTTAAAGTTTTCGAGCGATCGTTGAGGCTTGGGAGGTCAAAGGCTGTCCTGCATGCTCTGAATTGAGGTATGCAGTTCTTCCAGTTCTATTTTGAGATTTTGGTTCATGGGAAAAAATTTTTACACCTTTCAATATAAACTTTGAGCATTGAGAATAATAGCACAAAAAAACAGCTCCGCCCGCAAAAATACGAACAGAGCCGAAAATATTTTTCAGACTAAATTACTTATCCTGAATAACTTTGAGCTTGAATGATACGTTTGCAGATCCCGTGTTATTTGTCGCTTTTACCTTCACAGTGATTGCTTTCTTGTTATATACTGGTGTTGCTTTGAGGGATATTACGCCGCCATCAGAGATTGTAAGCCAATTTGGTGATGTCGTCAGATTATATTTTATCGGGTCAGTTCCAGCAACAAGATATTTTGAAACGTCAATTACAGTTTTACCGATTTCGTCTGAAGTAGAGACTTCCTGTTGTCCAATCTTCGAAAATTTCGGCTTCACGCCCTTAATCGTCAGCTTTATAGTCTTAGAGACTTTTCCAGCATCATTTGAAGCCTGAACTGTAATACTGCCGTTGAAGTCCGTAATTGGTTTTCCTGTGATAGTTCCGTCGCTTTCAAGTGCAAGATTAGCAGGCAGCTGATTATTACCGATTATTGACCAGTAAATAGGATTACTTCCGGCTGAGGCTGTTAATTTCAACGAACCTTCTTTGTAACCTGAGATATTGGCCTTGAGGCTGGAAGTTTTGATTTTTGGCGGAATCCCGGATATTTTAAGATGAAACGTCTTCTCCGTGCTGTCGTTGCCAGCAGTAAGCCTGATTGTAAACGTATAATTCCCTGATGATACAGGCTTCCCCTTCAACTTGCCTTTGCTAAACGTCATTCCGGTTGGAATATTACCGCTGACGATTGACCAAGTTACATTTTTCGGGCCCTTATACTTGAAACTGACACTATAAGACTTCTTTGCAGTTCCGGCTTTGAGGTTATCTTCCGTAATAATCTTTAAACTCTCAGCAACAGTGAATTTATAAGTCTTTTTCGGCTTTCTTCCTAAGACATCAGAAGCAGTTATCGTAAGATTATAATTCCCTGCTTTGTCTGGAATTCCTGAGAGAACATAGCCCGTCCCGTCATCATCACGTGTCATTTTCATGCCGCTTGGGATTTTTCCTGAGTAACTCAATGAGACTGTGGGAATTTGAGGAGTTCCGTCTGGATAAAAATTAAACTCGTATTCTTTTCCTGTTGCAAGTGAAAGAGGAATATCTTCAGGCAATGTTTCAATTTCAGGAGCCTCACCGTCAATAATAAGATCATATTTCTTGGTTGAAGAGCCAGAAGCATTTGTTGCGGTTACGGTAATTTTGCCCTTATAAACCCTTTCAGGCCAGCCGGTTAAATTTCCCTCTTCAGTGTCGAACTCAAGACCTAATTCATCTGGAAGCCCCAAAATGCTCCAGGTAACAGGAGTGTAATTTTTCAGCGCGAACTCGAAATTATATTCCCTGTCAACTTTGCCTTTGTCAACTTTGCTAGTTTTAATTGCGGGCTTGATTGCTTTTGACGGAGCAACTTTGAGAACAAATTCCTTCTCGTCATATCCGCTCTCGTTACGGGCCTGAATGCTGAAAGTAAATTCTCCGGATTTAGTCGGCGTGCAAACTATCTTGTAAGTTCCGTCATTATCCTCGTTAATTTTAATTTCGAAAGGAGCATCATTATAATTAACGTCGACATCCCAAATTTCGCCTCGTCCTCCGATGTCAAGTTGTTCTTCATAAGAAACTCCGACTTTTCCGTCTGGAAGTTCATCATTGTAAATATTCGGCAGAGAGTTATTAACATTCCAAGCGTAACGAATTCCGCCTCTGTCAAAGAACAATGTAATATTGCCAATATCGCTGACTTTTATCGGAGTTTTAAGCGTCATTTCACCTTGAGCAATTTCACCGGCATTGATAAAGGCGTAATTAATCTCCGGGTTATATTGGCCATGATTGAGATTATTTCTTTTGTGATTAACGTATAAGACAATAACCGTATCGAAGTTGAGAATAACGGCATTATCCGGATTATCCTTATCGTTCACGAAACGCCATTTAATATTTTTGATTTCCGGGTCTTCTCCTTTTTCTCTGAACTCGAAATAAGGCACGATGTCTTCGAGTACATCAGCAGTTGAACGAATTTCATTGATATTCCGGCTTCCGTTGGGGATTGATTCTAAGTTGTTCCAGCTTATTTTACGTCCGTTGAATGATAAGCCCTCGTTTTGTCCCCAGAAGTTGAATGTGTAATAATATTCGTCATTTTTGTCATCCGGGAATTTTGCGGGGATATAACTCGCTTCCTGGTTGAGAAGGTCAAATTTTCCTTCTTTGTTTGCGCCGACTTCATAACGCCCTCCGGCTGAATACCAGTAAGAATCATTGCCGGCACCGATGATAAAGGCATCTTTCACCCGTTTATTAGCTTTATCGGCTATGTCGTTAAGAGACTTTGTCAGCAGCTTATTGCTTGAGTTTACCGTGTTACGAGCAATGAACAGCTTATTATTTCGGAGAGAAAAGCCCCTTGTATTGTTGGTGAAATGTTTGGCTGTCATCGCAAGTGCTGTTTTGCTGTCATCTTTAGCTGAGGTATCCAAACTTTCAAATTCTTTATCGAGTTCAAAGCCAATCCCGCCAAAGAATATATCATTTGCGAAGCCGTTACCGTAATCCAATCTGCCAGTATTATTATCAAAGAAAGCGTTGATATTGTGAGTTACAACGAGAGGAGTTGTTTCTGTATCTTCACCATAAACGACACCCCAGCCGTAATTATATTCGTTTTCATCGTCATAGGCAAAGAGAATTCGTACTGTCGCTTTCGTTCCATTCTGAAGATTTCCTGATGGTTTTACAAATTTTACACCAATGACTTCATCATCTGCATTAAAAATAGGCTCAAGCCACGAAGGAATATATACATTATCAATGTCAGCAACTACTCCGCTCGGAAATCTTACTTCATAGCCGTCTTTTACTGCGTTATTATCTCCGGTGAAAATAAGGCCGTCTGTCGTGAATATTATATCTTCGTCCTCAGGTTCAACTATAAATTCTACTTCTACAGGCTCAGCTTCACCGTGAACTGTGTCGGTTACAGAAACACTGAAAATCTGTTCAATATCTTCGTCTTCAGTTTCGTCGTAATTACGTCTTGCAATGCCCTCAACGATGAACATATCACCGACGTTTAAAGTGTAAAGATTGCTCGTTACGTCTTCAGAGTCAAAGCTCCATGCAATTTCGCCCTCATAGCCTACAACCTGGAATATTGCCGTGTATGTACGTCCCTCAATTGCGTCGTCAAAGTTATTGCTGACCTCGATAATCGCAAAACCGGGCTTCTTAACGATAACTGTAAATTCAGCTTTGAGTGTGCCTACCGCGATTGCATAGTTATACGTGCCTTCTGCAAGGTCTGCCGTAGCAAGTTTAAGCTCGATCGTTCCGTTGCCGGTAACTTTTCCGCTCATCGCTGCAAATTTCGGTGCTCCGTCAATTGCCGTAACTGTCCAGTTTCTGACTTGATTATCATAATCGCCTACAACTCTGACCCTTACTCTTCCTTCTTTAGGAATTATCATCGTCGTAATCATAGGAACTTCAAGATGAAGTGCTACAACAGTAACTGAGAACGTATAGAGCTTGTGTTTGCTCGTTAATGCATTTTCGCCGACATAAGCCAAAACGCTGAAGTTATAAGTTCCTGGCTCAACGTTCGATAGATCTTTGGTCTCGTAAGAAATCGTCGATCCGTTGCCGTAGAAACCAAGCCACTCAGGAAGGTTATAACCAAGAAGGTGAATATCTCCGCTCAAAACATCTTCAGGAATATCATAAACGCCGCTTACAGGATCACCATTGACTACTACCGTGTTATTGAGAGTAGTTGCCGGGATTATGTCATTTGGGCTGATTGCAGCATGAAGTGAGAAGTTGACAGGTACAGTTATGATTTTTCCTCCGTTTTCTGTTGTCCCTTTAAGTGAAAGTCCCTTGATTGCGTTAAATGCTGTTCCAGTATTGCCGAGCGCACTCAAAGGAAGGCTCACGATTACGCCGCTTCCTTCAGAAATAAGCTCAAAACTCGTAATATCGCTTGATTTCGTGTTTCTACTAAGATAATCTCCGTCAAAAAGAACTACGTCAATCTCTTTGACCTTTGTTTCTTTGCCGTTGGCATCAGGCATGAAGTAATCGGTCGTGATCGTGCCGTCATTCCAGACATATCCGTTATCCGTATAGACGGGAACCGAAGCAGTCGCATATGTAGCTTTTCTGACACTGTCAACATAAAATTTTACTGTCGCACTCTCGCCAACCGTGAAATCCGTCTCGTCAACCGCTTCAGTTTTGGCATTGCTCCATTGAGTTCCAGGTAAAATAATCCCCTGACGCACTAAAGTATAACTTCGCGCAGCCGGGAATAATCCGCCGATATAATCATTCTGACAGTTCGCGGTAAAAGCTATTGTGACATTAACGGGATTTTCTCCGGAATAAGATATTCCTATTAAGCGTATTGATTGTTTTTCGGAATCAATTTCAGCGGTCATGATTATATCTGTATTTATGATTATATCTGTATAAGAAGTCCTTCCCTGTAATTTATCAACAGTCAATTCTGAATCGTCATAGTTGTTAATCACAAAGAAAACTTTCATATCGTCGACGTTAAATTTTTCACTGCCGCTTTCGTTTTGCAGGTAATAATTTCCGTCCTCGAACACAAGAGTATAATTTTGCCCTCTAAGTGTGAACGTCAACGGAATTTCTATCTCGAAGTTACTTGTTCCGTCGCCGAAAGTTTCTCCCCCCTTTAAAAATGACCAGCTGCCTAAATTCGCAAGAACGAGTTCATTGCGGTTCTCAACGATTAAGTTTGTTGTGTCTGAATTGGCCGGTATTCGGAAATTACACACAGGGTTATATACGATAGGGAAATTATTGGCAATTTCGTTTTCGGCCTCTAAAATTTTAAAACGCTGGCCAATTGTTGTGAACTCGCTTCCGTCAAAAGCGTCAACTTTAAGTTTTACCCTTAAGAGTGTATTTGAGCTGTCAACATCGCCGTTAACTCTCAGGGAATATTCTTCACCGTCAGCATTAGTCATACGATTTTTTCTGCCAGCATGAGCCGTTAATACACTGTACGAGTTTAATCGTTCGTCATCGTTGATAAACCAGGCTTCAGATGGGTAATTTTCTGAGCCAAATTCGATTTCATTTGCGTTAATCGTGCTGCCTTCAAACGCTAAATTTCCGTCTATAATTGCGCCGCTGGAGAACTCAACTTTTGCGTCTTGTTCGACATAAAGGCTGTTATTATGAGCTAACGGGTAATAATCATTTTCCCCAGTGAATTTTACATCTGATCTCGCCATAATCTGAACTTGATAATTCTTCGCAGCAACATCACCGCGAAGTCCGTCGCCTGTTAAAGTATTGCCGTCAATCGTAATTTTTGAAGAGCGTGCGCTTCCGTCGAGTGTCAAAGCATAAATTCCGTTTGTGTTTATTGTGTCTCTCGTCTTATAGGCAATCTCGAAATCTCTGCTGACTCCCTTATTCGCATAAAGCTCAATATTGCTGAGGAATAAATTCGAGTTAACACCAGCCTGAACAAGTCCTCTCCAATATTCATATGTGCCGCTCGTTCCATCAATTCTAAGTCCACTGAGTACTATGGAACTATTATCAGCTGTTTTGAGACTTCCGATTCTAAGGTCCGCATTAGCTGTTGCGGCGCTTCTATTGTTAGCACCAGGCCTGTTACTTCTGAGCCAGATATTCCCAACGTTAAAAAGGTTACTATCACCGCTAATTTCAAGAATTGCATTTCCCCCATAAACAATCAGATTATCGAGAGTTACATCAGCTTTGTCAAGGATGCCACAATCAAACGTTTTGTTGCCGTTATAGTTAATACTATAAAATCCGATATTTGCATGTGAACCTGTAATTTTTCCTGTGAAGTCAGCAGTAGAAGTAGTAAGGATAAGAACACCGTCATCAAGTTTTGCGCCGTTGCTTGGGCTGTTTATCTCAATCGTTCCAGTGCCGAAAATGGAGCCAAAGGCTTGAATTCCATTGATGATTGCTTTGGAGTCTGCGTCAACTATGTTAAGAGTTGGTGATATACCGATATTCATTGCGTTGTTGTATGTTTTATAGTCTTCATATGGGTAAATTTCATTACCTGAACCGTCCGTGACTGCGTGAGTTCCGAATGAAACTGAGCCTGTCTCATAAACATTAATAACAAACACATTAGCTACCGCAATTGACAGGGGATAAGCCTCAAAATTTGCACCATCGTAAACGTTCAATACAAGATGATTTGTCCAATCATTCCTGTATTCACGTTTCCATACTGGATAACTCGCGTTGCCGTCACAATCAAAGACGAGTTTACCAGCATTGACATTAATAGCTGAAATTTCTTTTCCGGTTTCACTATACCAGTATGCATTTTCATTGTCATCTTTAACGAGGCCATTATGTTTTAACGTTAATTTCGCTGGGCCGGTTTTAGTGAATGTCGCCGTGCCGTCAGTATCAGCATTTTGGGCATAAAATACGCCATAATAACTTGCAGAACCCTTCACAGGTCCGGTATTAACGAGAGTAAGATCTCTGATTACGTTAATTTTCCCGTCAAAGTTGTACGTAGCACCCTCAATGTCAAATATCGGCATTCCTGGAATATCAAACGTTAAAATGCCGTTGCCTGTAACATAGAGGCCAGGCCCTTTTGCTGCTGTAATTGACTGGAAAACAAGTTCGCCGGTAAAATCATCGTCAGACTTAATATTAAATCCCATAAAAGAAGTTCCAGCTGATTTATAATCATGACCTTCTCCATCATCTGCCCGATTATAGAAACCGTTAGCATGATTAGGATTTTCAGGATTGGTGAAAATTTCTGCCCATGTTCCTAAAGTTAATTTGCCGCCGGGATTAATTATTGCTTCAGCGACAAATCCTTTGCTAGCGTCGTTTACTCTTAAAGGAGCATCAATTACAAGGTCAACACTTCGCGGAATGTTCCAAGTACTGCCAGCAAAAATAATAGCAGAGTTTGTTGACCCTTTTGTTACATTGAGATGAAGAATGCTTTTCCCCTCTCTGTCTCCGAATTCAAATCTCCATTTTCCGTAAGTTCCGTATGATGGAATGTCAATTGTAGGAGTTGGGAGAACTATTTCGGCTTCTGTAACGTTTTCATCGACACTGACAACATCAATGATGACATCACGAAACGTATTAAAAGTATATAAAGCATTCTCGGTTATATTGAGTGTTCGAGTTTCAGAATTCCAAATGTCAGAATTGCTCGTAACTGGTATCTCTTTAAGTGCCGCATTTCCCGATAAGGCTGTGGAGAAAATGAGTATAGCCGACAGGAAGAATACACTGAAAAGTTTTCGCATAATAAATTTTTCTCCTTATCATAATAAAATGAAAGTGCAAAAATTATTCCGTCGTTATCATCTCCTTCGTGAAATTTTTGATAATATTCATGCTCTGGAGTTATCGCCTTCTTTTCTTTAATGTTAATCTTGCTGGGAAAAAATTACGTAAAATGCATAATACCCCCCCCCCAATAAAAACGTCAAGTGAAAATTTTTCGCGGTCATGATTAATCTGCTATACTCTGTACAGTAAATAAATTCACAGGAGGTTATGCTCTTGGATATTCAATCATTTTTCAACATTGCGGGCGGTGTAGCTCTCTTCCTTTACGGCATAAAGTTAATGAGTGAGGCTCTCCAGTTCATAGCAGGAGACAAAATGCGTCAGCTCATCGGAACTCTCACAAAAACACCGTTGCGAGGCATCTTCGTAGGAATTCTCGTTACGGTTTTAATCCAATCCTCAACAGGAACAACAGTTATGACAGTCAGCTTCGTGAATACGGGCTTGCTAAATCTCAATCAGGCAATCGGCATCATAATGGGAGCTAATATCGGAACGACCGTAACAGCTCAGATTATCGCGTTCAAGATTGAGGCGTTCGCTCTGCCGTTAATTGCGCTCGGTGTTGTCATGTCAATTTTCGCCAAGAAGAAAATGATAACTTACCTTTCAAGCGGAATTGTCGGGCTTGGCCTCCTCTTTATGGGAATGCAGACGATGGGGAATGCTACTCACGTAATTTCTCAGCACAGGGATTTATTGTTAATGCTCAGCCAAAATCCTTTAACCGGAGTTCTTGCAGGAATGATACTCACAATATTAATTCAGTCCAGCGCGGCAACAATCGGCTTAACAATGGCTATAGCTTCTCAGGGATTAATCGGCCTTGACGCGGCAGTTCCCATAATTCTCGGCGACAACTTAGGCACAACTTTAACGGCTGTAGTCGTCGCAATGGGCGCAACTCGTCCGGCAAAACAGGCTGCTACGGCTCACGTTCTGTTTAACTTAATCGGAACAATAATTTTCTTGCTGGCATTCCCATTTTACAAGCAAATAATTTTATGGAGCAGTCCCGACATTGGCCGACAAATCGCGAATGCTCACACAATTTTCAACGTTCTCAACACAATAATTTTCTTCCCGTTTGTCTCGTTACTGGCAAAATTAATCTCAACGTTAATCCCATTAAGGCCCGAAGATAAGCCCGAAGACGTAATGTATCTTGATCCGAATTTAATCTCAATTTCAAGCGCAAGTGCTGTTGAGGCCGTCAAAGATGAGCTTCTTCATATGGGCAGAATAATTCACAAGATGTTTGACTTAACCCGAACAACTTTCTTTGAGTATGACGCTTCAAAAAGTGAGGAACGGCGCAAGAAATTTGACAATTACGAGGACAGTATCAACAAGATTACTCGTGCTATATCAGAATATGCTTCGGAAATCTGGCAAAGAGGAGTATCTGATGAAGTTTCGACGGTTCTCGGCTGTTACGTTAATGCTTCGCTTGACCTTGAGAGAATTGGCGACAGGGTTGAGAATTTAATGGAACGCTCTGACGTAATGGATAAGAATTATTTATCTGAAGAGGCCGTTGGAGAATTTCGGGACATGTTTGAGACAACTAATCTTGCAATAGACACTTCAATGTCATCAATCGAGAAAGAGGACGCTTCCCAAGCCTGGCAGGTAATCCGTGACATTGAGAAGAAGATTGACGGCCAGGAACGGAAATATCGCAAGAAACATATTGACCGTCTGAACAGAGGCGAATGTGATCCGGAAAAAGGCGTGAACTTCATTACACTTTTGAGCAATCTTGAGAGAATTGGCGACCATAGCAATAACATTGCGGGTTACACACTTGATATTCTCGCGCTGAATAAGAAGGCATAAAAATAGAACGTGTTATATTAATTTAATAATGAAAAATTTTTCTTCGGAAATTGTCAGTATTATAACCAGAACTCTTGATGCTAAACCTGAGGACATCACGGATATATTGACAATCAGGGATGGCATGACTAACCATTCTTATAAATTTTCGTGTAAAGGCCTAAGCTATATTATCAGGCTTCCGGGTGAAGGAACTGACTTACTGATTAACCGTAGAAATGAGGCTGATGTATACAGGATTATCTCGGGCATGGGAATTTGTGATGATCCTGTGTATATCAACTCAGAGAACGGCATTAAGATTACGAAATTTATTGACGGCGTTAGAACTTGCAACCCATATGATATTGATGACGTGAAAAAATGTATGACTAAGCTCAGAGATTTTCACGCAATGTCTCTTAAAGCTGAACATGAATTTGATATTTTCGGGCAAATTGAGTTTTACGAGGCCCTCAGGAAAAATACACATTCGATATACGCTGACTATGATTATGTCAAGAAAAATGTGTTTAAGCTGAGAAGTTATATCAATGAGAATGTAAGTTCAAGATGTCTTGCCCATATTGATTCAGTTCCCGATAATTTTTTATTTTATACGAATTCCGACGGCGAGGAAAAATTACAGCTTACAGCCTATATGATAAAACTCACATTGATAATCTCATAGATATTTACTTTGATTATTCCTGTGATGACAAGACATGCAACAAAATTTATGCATACATTGCGGCCTGCGGTCTTCTATGGAGTAATTGGTGCGAGTATAAGGCTTTATTAGGGGTTCACTTCGGAGAATACGCTCAAGCTCAGTACAATTTTGCTCGTGAATATTCATCATTTGTTCTTGCGAAAATCAGCCCAATTCATAAAGTTACTCATGCTATCATAATGGCTGCCGGCAAGGGGAAGCGTCTTCGTCCGGTTACGCTTAAAACTCCGAAGCCACTTGTTGAAGTCAACGGCACAAGAATAATTGACACGATAATACGCGGCCTTCATGCTAATGGGATTTATGATATATACATTGTAACTGGTTACATGAAGGAAAAATTTGCAAACCTTGAGAGTGAATATCCCGGCGTAAAACTTATTTACAATGAATTTTATGACACCAGCAACAATATATCTTCGCTTTATGCCGCAAGAGAATACATACCAAACTCAATTATTCTTGACGGCGACCAGATAATAAATAATCCCGAAGTCTTAAAACCCGAATTTTCACGTTCTGGATATAACGCTGTAATCATAAATAATTCTACAAGTGAATGGCTTCTTGATGTTCATGATGGAATAATAAAAAGTTGTAATCGTTTCGGCGGTAATCAAGGCTGGCAGCTTTACAGTATTTCTAGATGGACAAAAGAAGACGGCGAAAAACTCAAGCGTCATCTTGAGATTGAGTTCGGTGAAAAGCATAATGAAAAAATTTACTGGGATGATCTTGCACTTTTTGTTTATCCTGAGCAATACAAACTCGGAATAAGTGAAATGAAAAGTGATGATGTAATCGAAATTGATAATATTAATGAACTTGCTGAACTCGATAAAAATTACAGGAGGCTGTTGAAAAATATGCATAAAAAATTTTTGGATAATATTGACCCTGCAACAACACTAATTCCATTTATGTCAGTATTTGCCTTGTGTGCTCTATTTATGCTTTATCCGGAGAAATCTTCAAGCGCATTGAACTCAATCAGAAATTTTCTCGGTGATACTTTAGGCACATTTTATCTAGTTATTGGGCTTGGGATTTTTCTTGTCTCGTTATGGATTGCTTTCTCTGATATTGGCAAAATTGTTCTTGGTAAACCTGACGAGAAACCGCAATTCTCGTTCTGGAAATGGGGAGCAATGCTTTTCACCTGTGGACTTGCGGCAGATATTTTGTTTTACTCGCTCTGTGAATGGATTTATTATGCCGGTGAAGAACATGTGAAATCAATGGGAAGTATTCAAGATTGGGCTTCAACATTTCCTTTATTTCACTGGGGATTAATTCCTTGGAGCTTTTACGCCGTTTTAGCCGCATGTTTTGGCTTTATGCTTCATGTCAAGGGCGTGAATAGACAAAAATATTCTGAAGCATGCCGACCTATTCTAGGAAATATGACGGGAAAATTGCCAGGTAAATTTATAGATATTCTTGCAGTCTCAGCTTTAATAGCCGGAACAGCTACAACTTTTTCTGTCGCTACACCATTACTTTCCTCCGTAGTAAGCAAAATTACTCATGGGGGGGGGGGACTAATTTAACAATTTCCATTTTAGTGATCATCTGCATAATTTACACAGCTTGTGTGCTTAAAGGCATAAATGGAATTTCTTGGCTTGCAGATGCTTGTATGTATTTATTTTTTGCGCTGCTATTATACGTATTTTTCTTCGGAGGCTTCACAGTTTACATAATTGACACAGGATTTTCCGCACTTGGGAATATGTTCCAGAATTTTATTACTCTCAGCACTTGGACAGACGCACTCAGAACTTCAAATTTTCCTCAAAACTGGACAATATTTTTCTGGGCTTATTGGATGGTTTGGTGTGTAGCTTCGCCATTTTTCATGGGGAGCATCAGCAGAGGCCGGACGGTAAAACAGGTAATTCTTGGAGCATATATTTTCGGAGTTTCAAGCACATTGATTTCATTTATTATTCTGGGAAATTACGGGCTTGGTCTTCAGATGACGGGAAAATTTGATGCGCTTGCTTTTTACAATTCATGCGGAGATATTTATATTACTATTATGGAAATTATAAACACTTTACCGTTCAGTTACATTGTGCTTGTGCTTATTGCCGCCTCGATGACAGCATTTTACGCTACATCTTTTGACAGTATTACGCTTGTTGCCTCAGCTTACAGCTACAAAGAGTTCGATTCTTCACAAGAAGCCGGAAATATGATGAAATTATTCTGGGCTGTTATGTTGATAATGATGCCGATCGCGTTAATCTTTAGCGAAGAAAGCATGCAGGGACTTCAAACTGTATCGATTATTGCCGCATTCCCAATTGCATTTGTGATTATAATAATCATCGCAAGTTTCATAAAAGAGGCTCGAAAATTAATCAAGAACTGAAAAATTTTTGCTAAAACGACGATAAGAGTAATTATAATATTGCGAGCTTTATAAAATGTTAAGTTGTTAATCTGGAAGTGAGAAATTTATTGTCAAAGATTTTCAAGGTATTATTAATAATTATAAGTTCCGTATTCATTTTATTATGGCTGAATATTAATATTAACTCTGAGCGTGTAACGACAATTTTCGGTTCTCCGGCACTTTATGATGTGAACGGGAAATTATTTCACGTGAGACTTTCGCCGGACTCTGAATGGCAAATTCCTATTCCGTTAAGTGAAATGGGAAAATGGCTTCCGATTGTTGCTGTGAACGCTGAGGACGGAAGATTTTACCGGCATATTGGGATTGATTTACTTGCTATGCTCAGGGCAGTAACTCAGGACTTTACTCGCGGGCGGGTAATCTCTGGAGCTTCAACGATTACGAGCCAGGTTATCCGCCTTGCAGTGTCCGAACGTGAAAAGCGAAAACGTACGCCCCTTACGAAAATTCGGGAGTTCATAATGGCGTTGAAACTTGAGCGGCAAATCTCGAAGGCAAAAATTCTTGAGTGTTATCTTAATTTAGCTCCGTTCGGTGGGAATATCAGGGGAGTTCAGGCGGCGAGCTTAATTTATTTCGGGAAATCAGCGTCTCAAATCTCACCTGGTGAAGCGTGCTTGTTAATCGGAATGTTGAAGGGCCCGACGATTTACCGACCAGATACCCGCCCAATTTCAGCGAAAAAACGGCGTGATGAGATAATTTCACTGATGGAGCATAAAAAAGTTTTCACACATGACGAAGCTAAACGGGCTTATCTTGAGGATTTGCCGCGAAGAAAATTTGATTTACCTGCTAGAGCCTGGCATTACTCAGAATTATTATTCTCGCAAAATCCTGGACATTCACACAGATTTGACACAACTTTAAACCTTGAAGCTCAGACCAAACTTGAAGCAATTTTACGTCAATCACTAAACGATTTTCCACAGGATATTACACTTTCAGCGGGAATTGTTGATAATCACACGGCCGAATTAATCTCATGGGTTGGCAACGCACGCTTCAGCTACAACAATGACGCTTCATCATGGGTAGACTGCGGACGTGCTCCACGTTCTCCTGGCTCAACGCTGAAACCTTTTGCGTATTTGGCGGCAATCGACGACGGAACTTTAACGCCTTCAACTTTGCTTGCTGACACATCAACGGCATTTTCAGGACGAGCACCACGAAATTTTGACTTGCAATATAGGGGAGCAGTTACAGCGAGGGTTGCTCTTTCTGAAAGTCTCAATGCTCCGGCCGTTCGAGTTCTGAGATTTACGGGCAACGATAAAGTTTTGAGCTTAATGCGCGAGGCTGGATTACGTCATCTTACACAGTCAGCAAAATATTACGGAGATTCTTTAATTCTCGGCGGATGTGATATAACGTTGCTTGAGGAGCTTGAAGCGTTTACGTCGATTGCGTCATTGGGAGTTCACAGAAATTTGAAACTGTTGCAAAATTCCTCTCAGACTTCAGAAAGAATTGCGAGTGAAGCCGGATGCTGGCTCGTTAGCGATATGCTCAAATACAACGGAGAACTCTCACTATTAGCGCGTGGAACTTTGGGCACGAAATGGCGCGTGGCTCTGAAAACTGGAACGTCTTACGGCTTGCGGGACGCTTGGGCTTCAGCTTGGACACCTGATTATACGGTCGTCGTCTGGGCAGGAAATCCGAACGGGACATCTTGGCCGGGATTAATCGGTGCTCGTGCGTCGGCTCCTGTCGCGATGAAAATTTTGCGCGTAATCTCCCCAAAATCAACCTGGTACGAAACTCCCAACGGCTTAATTTTGCGCAAAGTATGCTCACTCTCAGGCAAACCCCCGACGGCTTTATGTCCCAACGTGAAAATGGACTGGGCAATCGACGGTGTAACTCAAACTTTCCCGTGTGATATGCACTCGATTAAATCAGGTCAGACAGTTGTGAAACTTCCGGCGGCTTTCAGGACTAATCAAGATAACTCAACCGTGAAAAATCAAAACTCAGAGCTGAAAATTATCTCGCCAATTCCCGGAGCTTCATATTTTGCGGCACCTTTTGACACCGAACGTAAAATCCCGATGAAGACGGAAGGAGCAATTAATCGCGTATGGTGGTATCTCGACGGAAAATATATCGGCACATCACTTCCGAATAACACTTTCTTTCATGATATTCCTGATGGTGAACACGTTGTGAGTGTCGCGGACGAACAGGGACGAAGTGCGGCTGTGAACGTGAAAGTCTTTACGCCTGGCCGGAGAACTCAGGAGGATTTGTTGTTCTAGAGAAGCAAGATACAAACTTTTTTACATTTCACAATAAATAAAATTTCTGTCATTAATCGGCTTTCTTACACTTATAATATAATATTATCTCACTCATGAATTTATTACCCTGTATCAAGGGTTTATATATACAAAATTTTTCACGTAAGGAGGCTAATATCATTTGACACAAAAAAATTCACAGCACCACAGAAAGAACGATTTTGAGCGTGAACGTCTGAATTTTATTCCACTCGGCGGACTTGGTGAAATCGGCAAAAACATGTACGTCCTGGAATATGAAGATGAAATTATCGTTATTGACAGCGGCTTAAAATTCCCTGACAGTGAACTTCCTGGAATTGATTATATCGTTCCGGACATCTCGTATCTTGAAGCTAATCGCGAAAAAATTCTCGCAATAATCATTACTCACGGACATGAAGATCATACCGGCGGACTTCCCTATGTATTGCCGCGCTTGAACGTCCCGATTTACGGCACACAATTAACGCTTGGATTAATCAAGAATAAATTGCAGGACGATTTACCCGGCTTCAAGCCTGAAACTTTTGAAGTAAGAGCAGGCGACGTTATCAAAATCGGCTCATTCACTGTGAGATTTATTGCTGTTGCTCACTCAATCCCCGACGGAGTAGCTTTATCGATTGATACGCCATTTGGAAGAATTATTCACACGGGAGATTTCAAGCTCGACAGCACGCCGGTTGACGGAAGGACTACGGACTTTGGAGCATTGGCCGAAGAAGGGGAAAAAGGAGTGTTACTGTTATGCTCCGATAGCACTAACGCGGAACGTTCCGGCTTCACTCAATCCGAGCGGATAATCTCAGGGACATTGGACCAGCTTTACAGAACTTACAGGAACAAACGAATAATAATCTCGTCATTCGCCAGCAACGTCCACAGAATACAGCAGGTTGCAGACGTAAGCGCGCGTTTTAATCGTAAGATTGCTTTTCTCGGCCGGAGCATGATAAGGAATGCTGAGCTTGCACGTGAATTAGGATATCTTAAGATTGACGGCAAAATGATAATCCAGATTGAAGAAAGCTGGAAATATTCGGATAATCAACTCGTAATAATCACAACAGGAAGTCAAGGCGAACCGTTCAGCGGCCTTGTAACGATGAGCAGGGGCGAGAATAAATCAATTGAACTCGGTGAACACGATGTAGTATTTCTTTTAGCGTCAGTAATTCCAGGCAACGAAAAACTTGTGAATAACACTATTAACAGGCTATTTGCTCAAGGATGCGAAGTTGTTTACGAGAAAGAGAGGCAAATTCATGTATCAGGTCATGCGTCGTCCGAAGAGTTGAAGATTATGATGAACATCACTAAGCCGCAATACTTCGTGCCAATTCACGGGGAATATAAGCATATGGTCAGGCATTCGCAATTAGCTCAAGAAGTAGGAATTCCCCAGAGAAATATTTTCCTGATGACCAACGGAGATATATTAACTTTCACGAGAAATAATCCCCCTAAGAAGCAAGGCCATGTTCAAGCCGGAGCGGTAATCGTTGACGGGAATGCGGCCGGAAGTATTAAGAGTGAAGTCATGAAGGAACGTCGGGAAATTGCGGAGGACGGAGTTTTAGTTGTTGCGGCGGCTGTTGACGAGAAGGGGAATTTGTTAGCTCCTGTTGCAATTGAAACTCAGGGAGTATTTATCTCGGACGATTCTAAACAAGTCTTTGATGAGTTATATGCTTCGTCTGAACGTGCAATCCAGGAATTGGCCGGAAAACATGTAAATTCTGACGCATTGCGCAAGACTATAAAAGCTCGTGTCAGGGATGTATTGAGAAAAAGGAACTCATCATTTGCGGTTGTCTTACCTGTAATCTCAGTGAAACGTAACGAAAATAACTTCTTCGAGAAGGAATTCTTTTAGGGAAAATTTTTTAGGGAGTGAAGATTTATGCTCAAAACTTTTATACTTGGAGCTGTTCAGGGAATTTGCGAGTTTTTACCCGTCAGCAGTTCTGGACATTTAGCGTTGTTGCAAAACTTTTTCGGCTTCGGCAATGAAAATCTCGTTGCGTTTGATTTATTATTACATTGCGCGACTATCTTAGTGATATTAATTTACTTTTTCAGCGACATAATCAACATTCTTTATGACTGGTTCGGCGGCTGGTTCACGAGAAAAAGACGTTCGGGCTGGGCTTACGGCTGGGCAATATTAATCGCTTCATTCTTGACGGCTTTAATCGGCCTGCCTTTGCGAAAAGTTGTTGATGAGGTCTCAAGCTCAATCTTTTACGTCGGCTGCGGCTTAATCTTCACGGCTTTAATCATGCTGATTGTCCCGTTTATCTCACGAGGCCGCAAAAATTCATCACTCCTGAAAATTGCTATCGTCGTCGGAATTGCTCAGGGTATAGCTGTCTTGCCCGGAGTTTCACGCTCAGGAATGACGATTGCGGCAGGGCTTTTTATGGGCTTGGGAGTAGCTGAGGCGTTCCGTTTCTCTTTCTTAATCTCAGTCCCGGCCGTCTTGGGAGCAAGTTTGCTTGAGGCGTTGAAGATGTTAAAGTCCCCCGAAGCAATATTTTTACCCGAAGGCTGGCTTTATGCTGTGATAGGCGCGTTCGTGCTTGGTTTCGCGTCGTTGAGCATAATGCGTAAACTCGTGCTCGCTGAAAAATGGACTTACTTCGGAGTGTATTGCTTGCTAGTCGGTGCGTTGGCAATTTATCTTGGATTATGATGACGAGAATAATTTTAGCCTCTGGAAGTCCGCGAAGAAAATTTTTGCTCACTGAACTCGGTCTTGACTTTGAGGTTTACAAGCCTGAAGTTGACGAGACGAGAATTGCCGGTGAAGCTCCATATCAATTGTGTATGAGGTTATCGCGTCTTAAAGCTCAAGCCGGAGCTGAGAAATTTCCGGGAAAAATCATAATTGCGGCTGATACGATAGTCGTGATTGACGGGGAAATTTTAGGCAAGCCGATTAATCGTGATGACGCTTTCAAAATGCTAATGATGCTCCAGAACAGGACGCATGATGTCTTGACGGGCCTCTATGTTTTTGACGGGAAAAAGTCAGTCTCTCATATTGAACATACTCGCGTAAAGTTTCGTCCGCTTACGGGAGATGAAATCCGCGCTTATATCTCAACCGGTGAACCTGACGACAAAGCCGGAGCATACGCAGTTCAAGGGATTGGGAGCCTGTTAGTCGAGAGCTTGCACGGCGATTACTTTAACGTTGTTGGGCTTCCTATTTGTTCGCTGGGAAAGATTTTAGCCAAGTTCGGAGTGAATTTATTGACCCGTTGAGAAAATCAGCGGGCCTTTAACTTCTCGTAAACTTCCTCGCGAATATTCCAGCCCAAAATTTCGCAAGTATACTTCACAATATTTTCAACAGCTCCAGGCTCTCCCATTCGTTCACGTCCGGACCGGCTCATGAAGTCGTAAAGTTTATTATCACGCAGAATTTTCATGACAACTTCGGCCAATGCTTGAGCGTTAGCTTCCGTGAGAATTTCAGCGTCGCCGAGTAACTTTTTCTGAACTCGTTTACCCTTCTCATCAATCGAGACAACAGGAATTCCCAAGCCCGCGCATAACTGGTTAGCCGTGCCGCCAAGTCCAAGCAAGATTTTCACGTTTTGTGAGGCTGTCGCTACGGTTTCAGTCGTCAGGGAAATTTTGATGTTATTCTTCGTGAGAACATCAGAAGTTTTCAGCCAGCCTAAATTTTCACAAGCCGCAAAAAATTCTTCAACTGGAAGTGTCGGAGCTAATACCATTCTGAAATTATTTTCCCCATTTTGATGAAGGATTTCGACGGCCTCAAGCAAAATTTTCACGTCCTTACAGGCTCTTAATCGGCTTCCTGGCAAAATTAAGATTACATCGCCGCTTTCATGATTAATTTCACCTTCAAGCAAATCCATCACGGGGCTTCCGGAATAAACAGCTTTTCCCCCTAATTGTTCAGCACTTTTCTTGTCGCGCGTCCATGTCCTGAGCGTGAACTTGTTGATTATTGCGCGTTCAATTCTCCAGTGGCCTGATAAATATACAGTTTTCGCCGTAGCTGTGAAGATTGGGCGTTTTCCTGAGCCTAATAGAGTATGCAGAAGCAAATAAACATCGCCGACACAAATCGGAGTTCTTATCTCACCTGCAATTTTCACCCAATCGCCTAGCTGTGAACGAATATGCTTTAGCAATCCAGCGCGCATATCTCCCCATAAATCTTTTACGCTGTACTTCACAACTCCTCCTGACGGCGTAACTGACGGAGCAGATTTTACCTCGAAGCCCTCACGTGAATATGCCTCGCCTCGTCCGACTAACGGGAAAGCTGAGATTTCGGAGAACGGGAATTTCTCACGTAACTTTTTAGCCAGAACTACACCGATCGCGTCTTCTCCGTAACCATTCGAGGCAACTATAATTTTCGGACGTAAACACTCGATTAATGCCGGGAAAAACTTTTCAGGCTCATTCACGACGGCTTTAACTTTCGGGATTATTAACGGGATTTCATGAGACCATTCATAATTTTCCGGAAAATTGTATAAATCCTTCTCCGTGCAGATTACAGCTTCAGCGCCCGAACTCAACGCTAAACTTTTTATCTCCTCAATGTCCGAACGTGAATATTTATGATGATCCGTAAAAATCTTTTCACCGGTTATGATAAATCCTTCAGACGAGATTAAACGCGTGAAACTCTCAGGACTTCCGATCGCTGAAAACGCAAAAACTTTTCGCAAAATCGCATTAGTCCCTCGTAAAATCCAGCTGTCAATTTCCAATCTCGACGTAAAAATTCTCTCAGGCTTGACATATTCGCTCACAATCTCACGGAGTTTTCTCAACTTTTCATGTTCAACTTGGTCTGACTTTGTGAGAACTACAATATCCGCACGTTTCAACGCTGAAATTTTCTCGCGCATAATTCCAGACGGGATTAATTTTCCATTTCCGAACGGGCATAATGTATCGATTAAGACAACGTCAACGTCGCGCCCTAAAACTCTATGTTGAAACGCGTCATCAGCTACAACGAGTTCAACTCCGGAAGATTTTAACATTCTCACGCCGTCAGTTCGTTTTTTAGCCACAGCAACAGGAACATCCGGAAGCTCACGCGACAATAATAACGGCTCATCACCGGTCAATTCTCTTTTGCCTTCACCATTTCTGATGAGAATTACATTGTGAGTTTTTCCCGTATAGCCGCGAGTAACTATGCCAGCTCTCACCCCGTTTTCACGCGCAAATTTCGCTAACATCTCAACAAAAGGTGTCTTGTTAGTTCCGCCGTAAGTCAAATTCCCAACGCTGATTAAAGGCAATGGCGGCTCCTCAACTTTCAATAATCCATGACGACGCAAAAAATCCATGAACGAGATCACCAGAGCAACTAGAAACTCAAGGGGAGAAAAAATTATGTTGATTAACAGGCTTATTCTCTCGCCCCTCGCATGACGCATGTAAAATCTCAACATCCGAATTGCATCCTGTACAAGTCAGCGTAAAACCCTCCGGCTTGCAATAATTCTTCGTGAGTTCCTGACTGAATAAATTTCCCGTCCTTAAGCACCAAAATTTTGTCAGCTTCCCTAACTGTCGTTAATCTATGCGCAATAATAAAAGACGTTCTGCCCTTCATGGCTTGATTTAAGGCTTTCTGAACCTGACGTTCAACGGCAATATCGAGTGAGCTTGTAGCTTCGTCAAGGATTAAGATTTTCGGGTCTCGGATTACTGCTCGTGCAATGGCTATTCTCTGACGTTGTCCGCCTGAAAGTGTTACGCCTCGTTCGCCAATTTCAGCTTCATATTTTTCCGGCAAACTCTCAATGAAACCTTTGATATCCGCAATTTCGGCCGCTTCGATGATTTTATTCATGTCATAATCTTTGAGACCGTAAGCAATGTTGAAAGCTATTGTCCCCTTCATCAACACGCATTCTTGCGGGACAATTCCAATCTGACGGCGTAACTCCTTCAACGGGTAATCTCGAACGTCAATCCCATCAATTAATATTCTCCCTGAGTTAGGCTCGTAAAATCTCGGGATTAAATCAGCAATCGTAGACTTTCCTGCTCCGGTTGGTCCGACAATCGCAATTTTTTCACCGGCCTTAACGTCTAAGTTTATTCCGCTCAAGACTTCCTGGCCCTCGTCATAGCTGAAGTGAACGTCCTCAAATTTTACGTTCCCCGAAATTCGTTGAGAAAATATAACATGTTCTATTTTGTCGTCAAAATTTTCACTTCCTGAGTTCTCAATCGGGACTTCAAGCATATCATAAATTCTCTCAGCACTGGCCATTCCAGTTTGAAGAGTATTCATCTGATTCATAATGCTCCGGATTGGCTGGACCATGAACGCGATATATCCTGTGAAAGAGATTAATTCTCCCGGCGTTAAAGTTCCGTTGATGACGCTTTGACCTCCGAACCAGAAAATTATTGCGAGTGCGACGATTAAGAATTCCTCAATTACTCCGGCTAAAATCCCCTGAATTGAGACAGCTTGAAGCAGAGCCCGAAAATTCTCGTGATTGGCCTTGCTGAAACGTTCAAGTTCCTCATCTTCTGTCGCAAATGAACGAACTACTCGGATTGCTGAGAATGCCTCCTGAGCTGTCGCCGTAATATCCGCTAAATGTTCCTGGACGTTATGCCCGGCCTTGCGAAGTCGTTTAGCCGCGAATGACAACATGAAAGCTACAAAAGGCAGCACGAGGATTATTAAGCAAGTCAATTTCCAGTTGATATAGAGAATAAACGCGAACATCCCGAAAAAAGTTACGAGGTTGAACATTAAATCTACGAATGTGCTTGTAACGAGATTTTGCAAAGTCGCAACGTCGCCCGTAATCCTGCTCATTAACTCGCCAATTCGAGACGCGTAAATTTTCTTAAGGCTCATCCTCTGCATATGATCATAGAGCGCAATCCTTATGTCCATAACAACACGCTGGCCGGCCTCGTTCATCAAGTAACGCTGAAAGTATGTAGTTATCGCTTTAAGCCCGAAGATTACGACGATTGAAATGCAAATCATGTTGAGCATGAAAATATTCTTCGAGATTAAAACGTCGTCAACAATACTCTTGAAAAGATAAGGCGGCAAAACGTTCAAGCCTGATGAAGCGAGCATACACAGCATAGCGAGAATTAATTTCCCGACATATTTCCTCGCATAAAATAACACGAAACTTAAAGGGTTATTATTCTTCATAATTTACTTCGCAAGGACAATATCACATAATCTTGAAGCCGCTCCGGATTTCCCTGACATTTTCAATAATTTCTGGCTAATTTCTTGCAGGCTGTCAATGTCATTAACTCTTTCGCAAATTTCTTCTGCAGCATCTTCGGGCGTAACATCTCCGTACATTTCGGGTAAAATCTTTCTCTGAGCTGTTCTGTTTGGAAGTGAGATGAAGCCTCCCCAGCGGTTAATAATTCTCATTGCTCCGACTTTACGCAATTTTAAGCCGATTAACGGGAGATTAGCGAGAATGCCGAGAACTCCTGAGACTGGGACGAAACGCAAGAATTTTTCCGGAGCTACGACTAATCCCGGAAGTCCGCAATGCATCATCTCGAAATTATTTGTTCCAGGTTGAGTTAAGGCAAAATCAGCTTCCTTCATTGCAACTCCTGCACCCAAACGCATTGGATTTAAGCCGGCTTTCTTCCATTGTGATAGCTCAGACTCCGGCATAAACTGTGAGAATAACGAGCGAACTCGAATATCAGGAATTCTAGCTTTCAAGCATTCATGAACTTCACACAGCCATTTTAACGCGGCAGTTCTTATCGCAATACGACTTCCAGGCAAAAATAATATTCTCGGTGAATTTTCCAATTTCGGCCAATTCCAAGAGTTTATTGCTGAAGGTGTAATGTCCATCGCTAAAGCGTCTTTAACGAGGTCACCGATTGCTTCAGCTGATGAAATATTCTTTGCTTGAGCGTCGTATGCCGTCAAAATTTTTGCGTCCTTAATCTCTTTTCTCGGACCGTATGAATAAATCGTCAATGGAGCTTTCACGTGTTCCGACATTCTAGCGCCGAAAATTGTATCTCCTCCAAGCTGTATAATTCTGTCAGTCTTCTCGTGAATAATATCCTGCCAAATTCTTGAAGTACTCGCAGGCCCTTCAAGTTTATCAACGCCCAAGAGTGAAGCGGCTTCACGTTCATGACCAGAAGCAAATTGACAGGGTAAAATCCAGAGTGAAACAGAATGTCCGCGCTTTCTGAGTTCCATAGCAACAGGCCGTACCCAGCCCCATAATTCACCAGGCCCGTTCGTCAAAATCGTAATACGCAAAATAATTCACTTCCTGTTTATGAAAAGTTAATGCTGAAAAATTTATTATAATACGCACAAATTTTCATAGGAGAATAAGTTAATAAAAAATGTACAAAAAGTTATTGGCCAGCGTCCGAGAATATAAAAAGCCCTCACTTGAAGCTCCGTTTTACGTCTCTCTTGAAGTTGTCATGGAATGCATAATCCCCTTCATTGTCGCGCGTCTGGTTAATGAAATTCGTGCGGGCTGTGAACTCTCAGAATTATTAAAGCTCGGCGGCCTGTTAATAATCATGGCGTTTTTGTCATTATTATTCGGGATAATCGCGGGTAATGCGTGTTCGACGGCTTCATGCGGATTTGCGAAAAATTTACGGAGCGATATTTTCCGGGCTGTGCAGAAATTTTCATTTGAGAATATCGATAAATTTTCGACGGCTTCACTTGTTACGAGATTGACGACGGACGTTAGCGATGTTCAGCAAGCATACATGATGATTGTACGTACAGCAATACGCGGCCCGTTAATGCTGATATTCTCGTTCGTGATGGCGTTGATAATGGGCGGAAGAATTGCTTTCGTGTTTCTGTTTACAGCTCCATTCTTGGGAATTGGCCTGTTCTCAATAGCCAGCTGGGCAATGCCGACGTTCCGAAAATTATTTGTGAAGTATGACCTTCTTAACGAGGGAATACAGGAAAATATTCACGGAATACGAGTTGTGAAAGCGTTTAACCGTGAGGAGTTCGAGAAGAAAAAGTTTGCTCGTGATGCCGAAAATTTATGTGCTGACTTTACGCGTGTCGAGAAAATTTTAGCGCTGAATAATCCCATTATGCAATTTTGCCTTTACGTCGTCATGATATTTGTGCTCTATTACGGAACTTATAAGGTCATCACGACTCGGGGGCTTGATTTGAACATTGGGCAGATTAGTTCACTCATAACTTACGGAATGCAAATTCTCGGAAGTCTAATGCGATTGTCAATGGTCTTCGTGATGATAACTCTTGCGCGTGAAAGTGCTGTACGAATTGTTGAAGTTTTAGACGAGAAACCTGCGCTTGAAAGTCCGGTGAATGGCATTAATGAAATTTCCAACGGAGATATCGAGTTCGAGAATGTCAGCTTTAAGTATAATAGCACAAAATCTTCATATTCTTTGCATAAAATTAATCTCAAGATTTCATCAGGTTCAACAATTGGAATTATAGGCGGAACAGGTTCATCAAAATCTACGCTCATACAATTAATCCCGCGATTATACGACCCATCAGAAGGAGTTGTGAAGGTCGGCGGACATGACGTTAGAGATTATGACCTCGAAGCCTTAAGAAATAATGTAGCTGTTGTGCTTCAAAAGAATGAACTATTTTCCGGCTCAATCCGTGATAATTTATTATGGGGCGATAAGGACGCTGACGATGAGAAAATTGCGGAGGCTTGCAGAATTGCTTGTGCGGATGAATTTATCTCGAGACTTCCGAACGGTTACGACACTCACATTGAGCAGAACGGTACGAACTTATCAGGAGGCCAGAAACAGAGATTATGCATAGCGAGAGCGTTATTGAAGAGGCCGAAAATTTTAATTCTCGACGACAGCACCAGCGCGGTTGACACTCACACTGACGCGAAAATTCGGGCAGGTTTGCGAAAATTTATGCCTGAGGTTACGAAGATTATAATTGCTCAGAGAATTTTATCTGTTCAGGACGCGGATAAAATTATTCTCATGGAAGGAGGAGAGATTAAGGCTGTCGGAACTCACGAGGAGTTATTAAAGTCAAACGAAATTTACGGCGAAATTTATATGTCTCAGCACAGGGAATTATAAAAGTTTTCAGGGAAATTTTTTCAAGGAGGAATGATTTTCATGCGTAAGAATTTATTAGCAGGTTTGATTTTGGCGTGTTTACTTTGCAATTGCGCTTATGCTTCGGACTGGAAAAGTTACTTTAAAGTTGACTGGGACGAAGTTGGGAATTATGCGACGGAAAAATGGAATGACGCTTCAGATTATGTTACGGGATTATTCACTAAGAGCAAGGATGTTAAAGCTGAGAAAGTTTCTAGTGATGAAATTCTTCCGCCGGAAGTCGCTCAAGGTTGGGACAAACTCACGAACTCATTAACGGACGCTTTGACTTTACGCGATAAGAACGAGAAATTGCCGAAAAAATCATGGATACCCTTCAAGGAAGACCAGCAATCGAACACGAAAAAGATTAATGCGCTTCTTGACTCAGCTTTAAGCATTCTCGTGAATGGCGAGGCTGGAACAATGAGGCGTGAGGCTTCGGCGTTACGTGATAAAGTCGAGAAAATGAGAGTTGAGCTTGACGATTTGCGTAATAAACGGATTAATGCTCCTGAAAGTTCATATCTCCCTTGGAGGCTGACACGCGATAAGGCTGAGAGGAAGATTGCGGAGTTACAAGAGGAAATTCAAGTTTGCGAGGAAAATTTGAAGGTAATCAACTCAAAACTTACGGCTTCACTCAATGAAATTGGCCTTGAACTCACTGAAACACAGACGGATATTTTGTTGAACTCAGTAACAGGCGATGACTTGTTGCAAAATACGGTTGTATTCTCGAACGTTAAAGCTGTGGTTGAGAAACTTGAACAGTTAGCGCAAAACGAAACTAACAGCCTAGAAATTACTCGTCGTTACACGGGATTATATTTAGTTCTGAACGATTTATTGATACACACTCAAGAAGAACTTGTTAGGAAAATCGACGGCGAATATAAAGCAAAACTCAACGCGATAATCAACGAGGCCGAAAACTTGAGAAAAGACGCATTGACTAAGAGCAATCAGAATGAATACAGCCAGGCTCAGAGAAAATCATTTGCCTCAAACGCTCAAGCCAACGCAATGACCGTGAAAGTTGCAAATTTATACATTGAGCTTCTGAACTCTCAGCGTAAAGGGACAATGGAGAGCCTCAAAAGTTTACGCTTAAATCGGGATTTAGCCGAGAATACGTACAAAACTGTAAGAAGTTCGGGAGAACTCAGAGGATTAATTCATTCGGGATTGAAACTCTTTGACGCTGTTGACGCTTTGAAGATGCCGGAGCTGAAAGTTTTTGAGAGCGGAGTTATGCGTATGGAGTTCGAGGAAATTAACAGACGTTTACGCAAGGAATAAGGGAAAGAAGGAAATTTCGGCCGTCTGGTTTTCGCCGGGCGGTTATTTTTGTGTTAAAGTATATAAAATTTTCTCAGGAGGTTTTGTTCACAATGAAGAAATTATTATTAACGTTCACATTATTCATGTTGTTAATCATCCCGGCTTATGCTGAGACCTTGAGAGTAATTCCCTATCCTGCAAGTGCTGATACTCAGAGTGAAGGGGCTTCATCGGCACCGGCGAATATTAATCATAAGCAATCGGAGTATTTTGACACTCAGACTGATTACTTCACGGCGAAAAGCACTGACACGAGAATTATTCTCACTCATTACCCGACATATCAGCAGACGAAAGAAAACACTTGCGGACCTGCGGCGGCTTTGACAGTGCTTTATTATTACGGCGTTACGAATTACACCGAAGAGGACTTAGCCCGTGAGATGAAGACTAAGCCTTATCCAATCGGCACTAATCCTAAGGACATGTTAGCATTCTTTGAGGGTTTAAAGTGGAAGACTGAGAGCAATATCACTCATTCGCGCTTTGAGGAATACGACGACTTCATGAACTTTGTTAAGAAAAATTTAGCTGAGAATACGCCTATCATGGTTGAAAATGTTGAATGGGGCGGACATTGGCGAGTAATCATCGGCTATGACACAATGGGTACTGAATCAACGCTCGACGACGTTTTAATCATGGTTGACCCTTACGACACCTGCGACCATTTACAGGACGGCTATGCTGTGAATAATGGCGAAAAGTTTTACTCGATGTGGTTCGATCACTCAATGCTTCCCGAAGATCAAAGGGATCAGCCGTTTATTATTGCGAGACCGTAAATCATGAAGAAAATTCTAGCCGCTTTAATTTTATTGCTGACAACTGGGAATGCTTATGCGAGTTTTGAGCCTGAACGGGTTATGCGCTCAATGACGCTTGAAGAGAAAATCGGCCAATTGTTTATAATTCGTCCGGACCAGCTCGATAAAAATTTGCCGCTTGATTTAGTTCACTCTGACAAGCTCAAGGACAACGACAAGGGAATAAAAGTGTTTCGTGATGACATGCTCGAAACTCTGAGTAAATATCCAGCTGGGGGCTTCATATTATTCAGGAAGAACATTGACGATCCTGAACAGGTGAAAGCTCTAACGTCAAAGTTGAAGGAAGCGAGTAATATTATTCCGATTATTGCTGTTGACGAGGAGGGCGGAAGAATAGCGAGGATTGCCAACAACAAGAATTTTCACGTGAAAAAATTTCTCAGTGCCGCGAAAATTACGGACGCAAAAGAAGCCGGAGCGACAATCGGCGAATATTTACGGGAATATGGCTTCAACATGAACTTTGCTCCAGTTGCTGACATTAATACTAATCCTAAAAATATTGTCATCGGTGATAGGGCATTCGGAACAAGCGCGGCTTACGTCTCAAGGATGGCCGGAGAATATTTAGACGGCCTTCACTCTCAGGGAATTTTAGGGAGCCTGAAGCATTTTCCAGGACATGGCGACACGACGAACGACACTCATGCCGGACGAGTTGTTGTTAATAAGACTTGGGAGGAATTAACGAAAGCTGAATTAATCCCGTTCATTGAGAATTTCGGCAAAACTGACAGCATTATGAGCGCGCATATAACTCTTACGAAACTTGATACGCTTCCTGCGACTTTATCACAGAAAATCATAAATGAGAAATTGCGTGATGAGTTAAATTATGACGGAGTAATCATCACTGACGCTTTAATGATGGGAGCAATCTCAAAGCATTATTCTTCAGCAGAAGCGGCCGTGTTAGCTCTGGAAGCTGGCTGTGATATTCTGTTGAGGCCGTATGATTACGTTGAAGCATTCGAAGGAATTATCGAGGCTGTGAACTCAGGACGACTTGACGAGCGAAGAATTAACGAGAGCGTTTTACGGATTATGAACCTGAAGGAGAAAATCCAGGATTACGCGGAAGATTTTGCATCGATAAGACCTGCGGCGGCGGCGACACGTATTAACGAGGAGGACGACGAAATGCTTAAATGGTGGCAGAAGTCAATTGTGTATCAAGTTTACCCGAAAAGTTTTTGTGACACGAAAAATTCCGGGACTGGGGACATTAAGGGAATAACAAGCAAGTTAGATTATCTTCAAGATTTAGGCATCGGCGCAATCTGGCTGACTCCTGTATATCCTTCTCCAATGGTAGATAATGGCTATGATATTTCGGATTACACGGGGATTGGCGAGGCTTTCGGGACGATGAAGGACTTTGACGAGTTAATCGCTGAGGCCAATAAACGAGATATAAAAATTGTCATGGACTTAGTCTTTAATCATTGTTCGAACCAGCATAAATGGTTTCAGGAGTCAAAAAGTTCACGCGACAACGCAAAAGCTGACTGGTTTATCTGGCGTGATGCTAAACCTGACGGAAGCGAGCCGACTAACTGGAGAAGTATTTTCGGCGGCAGTGCTTGGACATGGAGCGAAGAGAGAGAGCAATATTACCTTCACACGTTTGCGAAAGAACAGCCCGATTTGAACTGGGAAAATCCAGAAGTAAGACGAGCTTTATACGACGCGGCTAATTTCTGGCTGAAAAAGGGAGTTGGAGGTTTCAGGATTGACGCGATAACTTACATTAAGAAGCCTGAAAAATTCATTGACGGAGAACCTGACGGACAAGACGGGACAATCAACGTTCACACGATGACGGCTAACACTCCGGGAATTCTTGAGTTTCTTCATGAGTTCAAGCGTGAAGTTTCAGACGGTCATGATATTTTCACGGTTGGTGAGGCTAACGGTGTGAGTGCTGATGAATTGCCGCAATGGGTAGGAAAAGACGGAGTGTTTGATATGCTGTTCGAGTTCAGTCATGTAACACTTCCATTTAATAAAGCTGAAATTTGGTGCAAGCCGGTAAAATGGAATTTGACGGACTTAAAACGGGCATTAACAGCAAGCCAGAATGCGACGAGATTAAACGGTTGGTGCCCAGTATTTTTCGAGAATCACGATCAGCCTCGAAGCGTAAATCACTTTTTCCCAGAAGGTTACGACGCGAAAAAATCAGCGAAGGCTTTAGCGACAATTTTATTGACAATGCGGGGAACTCCATTTATTTATCAGGGCCAGGAATTAGGCATGACAAATAAATTCTGGTGTAATATCGATGAGGTCAATGATATTCAGACTAAGGGGCAATATAATTTAGCATTGAGTGAGGGATTTTCGCCGGAAGAAGCAATGAAGTTCATACGATATTTCACTCGCGACAACGCAAGAACTCCTATGCAATGGAACGATGAAGCTAATGCGGGCTTTACGTCGGGTACAGCATGGCTTCCAGTGAATGAGAATTATATTGACATCAACGCAGAAGCTGAAACGAAAGACGATAATTCAGTTCTTTCATGGTATAAAAAGTTAATCGAGTTCAGAAAATCTCACGAGGTCTTGACATCCGGAAGCTATCAAGAAATTTTTGCTGACAGCGAAGAGATTTTTGCGTATGAGCGTGAACTTAACGGGGAAAAAATTATCGTTGTCGTGAACTTTACGGATAAGAGAGTGAAACTTCCCAATGAATATTTTGCGGACAAGAGAATAATCTTAAGCAGTGAAAAAGATATTGATGCTTCCGAGTTGAAACCGTTAGAGGCGAGATTATACGAATGAAAGCGTTGAAGATTTCAGCGGGAAAAATATACATGCTATAATTAGTCGCAAATCTACAAGGAGAAATTTTCACATGAACGAAATACGTAATATTACTTGCGGGGGGGGGGGTATGACGGTAAAACTACTGATTTCATATCCCTAAAAGAGAAATGTCCTGTCTTTAATTTCAAATGGGTAGGCGATGAACGCGGAAAACTCGTAATCATTGAGGGCGGAATTACTATACCGTTTGAGATTAAGCGGGTATTTTACATTTATGATTCTGACAGGGAAGTAATCAGGGGTCAGCATGCTAACAGAATTTCGGAGTTCATACTTGTGAATGTTGCCGGACAAAGCAAATGCAGGATTACGGACGGCAAAGAAGAATTTATTGTAGAACTCAACCGGCCAATGATGGGAGTATATATTCCGCCTATGATATGGAAGGATATGTACGATTTTTCGGCGGATTCAGTCCTATTAGTTCTCGCGAGTACTCATTACGACAACAGCGAATACATACGAGATTACGACGAATATTTACGGTTAATCGGACAAAAATAAATCAAATCCCCCTGTTGTGAAAATTTCGGCAGGGGGAAAATTTTTACTCTACAGTTACGCTCTTCGCTAAGTTTCTCGGCTTATCAACGTCAAGTTTTCTCGCAACAGCTACGTAATATCCCATTAATTGCAACGGAATTACAGAAAGACTTGCGCTGAAATGTTCATCTGTCTCTGGAATGTTGAATATGAAATCGGCCTCTTCCTTGAGATATTTACAGCCTCGAGTTGATACGACAAAGAGAAATGCGCCGCGACTTTTAGCTTCCAACATGTTACTCGCAATTTTCTGGTACAAGTCCTTTTGCGTCATAATCCCAGCTACTAACATTCCGCGTTCAATTAGGCTGATTGGCCCGTGTTTCATCTCTCCTGCAGCACACGCTTCACTGTGAAGATAGCTAATCTCCTTCATCTTCAGGCTTCCTTCCATTGCGACGGCGTAATCAATATTTCTTCCAAGATAGAAAGCGTTACGAGCGTTCACGAATTTTTGCGCGATTTCTTCAAGAGGTTCTTTCTCGTCGAGAATTTCATCAATTTTTTCCGGCAATTTCTGAATTTCGCTGATTAAGTTTTCACATTGAAGCTCATCAATCGTCCCTCGAACTTGAGCAAATTTCACAGCCAGAACGTAAGACGCTATCAATTGTGCACTGTAAGCCTTCGTTGTAGCAACCGCAATTTCCGGCCCGGCCATTGTGTAAAAAACGCTGTCAGCTTCTCTAGCTATCGTGCTTCCGACGACGTTAACAATTGCGAGCGTGTTAATTTTATTTTCCTTTGCTCGTCTCATCGCGGCTAAAGTGTCTGCAGTCTCGCCTGATTGTGAGATGATTATTGCGAGAGCGTTTTTATCCATCGGCATATTTCGGTAGCGGAACTCCGAAGCTAATTCTATTCTCACAGGAATTTTCGCGAGGTCCTCGATTACGTATTGTGCGACTGCTCCGGCATGATAAGCTGATCCGCAAGCGATAATGTAAATCTGTGAGATTGCTTTAATTCTCTCGTCGGTTAATCCCATTTCGCCCAAGTCAATTTTATTCGAGTGAAACACTGAACCGAAAGTGTCCTTAACCGCACGGGCCTGTTCATGAATTTCTTTCATCATGAAGTGTTCAAAGCCGCCTTTTTCCGCCGCTTGAGCATCCCAAGTTACTTCGCTGAGTTCCTTATGTTTCGCGTAACCTTCGGTGTCGAAAAATCTTACAAGTCCTTTCTTGAGCTGTACAATTTCCATGTTGTCCAGATAATAAACCTGGCGTGTATCTTGAAGAATTGCTGAGACGTCGGAGGCTAAGAAACTTTCACCTTTTCCCTGACCAGCGATTAACGGCAAATCTTTACGTGCTCCCCAAACTTCATTAGGGAAATCCTTGAAGAGTAAAACGAAACAGTATGAGCCTTCAATTTTCTTGATGGCTTGTGTAATTGCCTTAAGGGGATTTTTCTCCTGCTTGTAGTAAAAATCGATTAACTTTACTGCGGCTTCGGTGTCAGTCTGAGAGTAAAATTCATAGCCGTAATTCGCAAGCATATTCTTAATTTCCCGGTAATTCTCGACAATCCCATTGTGAACAGCGACGACCGACATATCATCGCTCCATAATGGGTGAGCATTAATGTCCGAAGGTTCACCGTGAGTTGCCCAGCGAGTATGGCCAATTCCGCAAGTCCCGGAAATTTCCTGACCTGCTTTAATTCTTTCCTCTAAGATTTTCAGCCTGCCTTTATTCTTAGCAATTTTTATATTCCCATTGTCGAGAACAGCAAGCCCCGCAGAGTCATAGCCGCGATATTCGAGTTTAGCCAAGCCCGAGAGCAAAATATCACTGGCCTGACGTTCTCCTGTGTAGCCTAAAATTCCGCACATAAAAAAATTACCTCCCGCTTAGTTTGTGTATATTCTATACTAAACGGGAAGCAAATTTGCGAGTGAAATTATTACATCTTTGACACTAACCAGTTTTCTTTGCCGATTAATTTCACGAGTTCAAGCTCTTGTTCACTCTCGTACATGTCTGCTTCTTCATCCTGGTAATATTCCTTCAGAATGTCAAACGTCGTGTAATCGCTTCGTGCTTCCTCAACAAGTCCTGCAAGCCAAGCAAGCCCATCTTTCGAAACTTGCAAGTCATACTTGAGATACTCGACCGCGTCCTTGAACAATGGAGCGTCTTTCTTATCGCCGAGTTTCAGTTCTCCTCCCAAGTCAATAATTCTGTCAGCACATTTCTTCACGTAATCGCGTTCTTCAGTGGCATGTTCGGCGTATTTGTCCGCGAGTTTACTGAAACCCTGAGACGCGAAAATTTGTCTGCCATGAAAAAATTTCCTCCTTATAATAATATATCCGGTTAAAGCGTCTTCGTTTCAACTTGAGTTAATGAGTTCTGCTTGTTAGCTCAGTATCGTTTTTTATCGAATATAAGATACTGGGATTAACTCCGGTTTAACTTTTCGTTCGGGCAAATCAGCGTCAGAATATCCGATTATCGCTGTAGCCTGAAGTTCCATGTTCTCGATGATTGAGCCGACATTCCAGAAAAGATTTTCGTTCATTCTCGCGGCTTGAGGATTTTCGGCTTCAACATATTTTTTCCCTGAGAGAATTATCCAGACCGGCGCGCTGTATAAATAAGGACGAGGCATTTTCACGGGAGCATTAGGAGCCGCAAAAATTTCTGCCGCCGCTTCATCAGCCAAGTTCATTGCTTCCTTACTCGTAACAACTGAGAGATGTAATTTATGCCAGCGCACAATCGGGGACAACAAAGCCGCATCAATAACCTTCTGAATAGCCGCGTCGTCGGGCATTCTGTCATTATATTTTCTGGTTGATACTCTGTGAGTTAAAATTTCGTCAAACGTCATTGCGATTAATCCAGCTTCATAATAATTTTTCCTTCAAGATTGGCCGGGCCTTCAGGAGTATGAGTTGAGAGATAAACGGTAGGATTATTCTTCACGAACTCACGAACTCGGTCAAGTGTCTCACGTGCCGCCGCAACATCCTCAAATACGATTGAGAGTTTATTCGCGTGAAGAGCAGCGTCAACATACGTAACATCTCCGTGCATTATGTAATAAACGCCATCTTTCTCCGCAATAACTATGCTGTTGCCGTTAGTATGTCCACGAGCTTTGATGAAATAAATTCCGTCGGCGATTTTCTGACTTAACGGGAAATTGTGATAAGGTCCGTCAGAATAAGTTGCACGGATTATGTTAGGGCCGTCAAGTTTCATTGCGTCTGCGTCTTCAGGGCCGATATAGATTTTTGCGTTCGGGAAACTTTTAAGCTCGCCGCTATGATCCGGGTGCTTGTGAGTTACAAGAATTTTCGTAACCTGTTCAGGCTTATATCCGAGTAATTCGAGTCCTTCAAGATAGTCATGAATTTTCGTGTAACCTTTGAACGGAACATTTGGCGGAAATCCAGTATCAACGAGAATAACTTCATCACCCGTGTCAATTAAATAATTCTGAAGACTGCCCGGATATGTTACATCTTTGCGTCCGTCAGCTTTATTCTCGCCACCGAATACGAACTCTTCAGTGAATGAGCCGCCCTCGAAAAGTTTTATTGTTTTGATCTCCATTATAATTTTACCCTCCTCAAAAAATTATAGTGTAAACTCTTTCTTCTCTCCTGCCATGCTTGAACAAACCGCTTTACCCTCAGCAAGATAGAATATCTCGAACTTGCCATCACCGACCGAATACATTTTTGAAAGCGACGGCATAACTTCAAGTGCTTTCTTCTGAGTTTCCGGAGTTGTTGCGAATTTCACAGTTCCGCAAATTCTCATCGTGTTAAAATCTTTATCGACTGCGGCAATCTCAACTTTGGGATTTGCGGCTAACTGTTTACACATTGGCTTTTGATTGGACGTGCAAAACGCTATTTTTCCTTCACATTCCATTACGAAACCGAGAGGACGAACATGCGGGACGTTATCTTCAGAAGTCGCAAGGTAAAATACTCCGGCTTTCTGGAGAAACTCTAAGACTTCTTTCATTGGGAAAAGTTCACGCTCCTTGAAATTTGATAGGATAAATTTTAGAATAAGATAAATTTTAGACAAGAACGCAGATTTAAGATACCAAGTATAAAAAATAGGAGCAAAAATTTTCGTGTCAGATTCCAAGTCAGAGAAAAAAACTATGTGCCCGCTCAAATACTTAACGAAGACTTTCGGCGGAAAATGGAAGATGCCGATAATTTGTATTCTCGCTGACAATAAGCCTAAACGTTACAGCGTCATAAAACGAAGGCTCGGCGACATTACTAACATAATGCTTGCGAAGTCTTTACGAGAACTTGAAGCTGACGGATTAATCTCACGCACACAATATAATGAAGTTCCTCCGAGAGTTGAATATTCTTTAACCGTGAAAGGTTCAGGAGCAATTCCGATGCTGACGACTGCGGCGGAATGGGCTGTGAAAGAGATGGGCTTTGAGGATATTCATGCTTACTGCTCAGAATGTAATTTTATGCTATAATTTCAACATAAAACTTTTCAGAAAGGAGCTTGACACGAACGAAAATGATGAAGTATAATCTTGTCAAGTCAAGTCAAGTCAAGTCAAGTCAAGTCAAGTCAAGTCAACCTATTGTCTCTTAACAGGTAAGAAAACCAGTATAAACGAAGAAGAAGATAATTGCTCCGTCTGTATTAATATGGGCGGAGTATTTTTGTGCGTGGAGACATAAAGTTATGAAGAAAAAATTAAGTCTTTATGCTATATGTCATTCTATATGGATGAAACTCAAGCGCAAAAAGTTCATGCTGCCTATTGTAATTTTATGGGACTACAGAAATTATGTTCGTGCACGTTCTGCGTTAAAAAAACTAATTGCTGATAAAAATGATGACGAGATATATTTAGTCCTGTCAAATGGATTTGGTGATCCCCTGTATGGATTATCTTTACTTGACGCTCTTATTGATAAATATCCCGATAAAAAATTTATAATTATCTGCAACTCGGCAAAAGAGAAAATCTTCAGGACTTTTTGTAGAGATAATAAAGTCATATTGCGGTTAACTTCTCCCAATGACGAAACCAGAAAACGCCTCATACATCAAACTAAATATTGGAATGCCGCTAAAGAAGCATTATCACATGGAATTTTTATCATGCATCTAAATTTAGCGTGGCTTAGTATTATAAATAGTAACACTTCATTAATGAGTAAGTTTAGAGAAGTATTAGATATTCCCGAAGAGGCTCCAATAAAATATCATGATTTGAAAAAAGTCGTCATAACCTCAATTCCTGATTTCGAGAAAAATAAACAAAAAATCGTGATACTCAATCCTTATTCATCTACCATGTATACAAGAATGCCATTATATGAAGCTCTTTGCGATGAACTTCTACGAAGAGGCTATTTAGTTTATACAAACGTTATAGAAGATCAAGAAGTTATACGAGGAAGTCAGCCTCTTAAATGTGATTTTTGCGAATTTTATAGCATTGTCTCTGAAATTTCTTTAGTTGTTTCAATCAGGAGCGGCATTCTCGATTTGGCTGTTCCGTCAGGGGTTAACATGTTTGTGGTATATGAGTATCTTTCAGGTTTTCATAACTTATATGAGCTGGGTGCTTGGAAATGTACAGGAAAAATAAAATCCGTAGTTGTTCGTGAAGATAATGATATTCAAGGCATACTTGATAAATTCTCACGCTTCCTAGACGAACTCAAAGCGGAGGGCCGAATCTCATGATAACTCACATCATTATTCAGGCAGGCGGACGAGGTTCACGCATGGACAGGCTCACACGCAACAAACCCAAGCCCCTTGTCCCCGTTAAAAATCTTCCGATTATGTTTCACCTGTTCCGGAAATATCCAGACGCAAAATATATTATCATCGGCGATTACAAGTTTGACGTGCTCGAAAAATATTTACGCGAATTTGCTCCGTCTGAACTCGATTACAAGCTCGTCAAAAGCTCAGGACATAAAGGAACTTGCTCGGGACTTCAGGAAGCATTAAAATTCATCCCGGAAGATACGGCGTTCATGTTAATCTGGTGCGACTTAATTTTAGCTCCTGATTACGAACTCCCGGAATTAAGCTCTCGCGATGTTATCGGCATCTCTAAGGATTTTCCCTGCCGCTGGAAATACGAACACGAGACTTTTTCCGAAGAACGAAGCGAAACTCAAGGCGTTGCAGGTCATTTCATCTTTCGCGATAAGTCAAAGCTACGCGATGTTCCGATTGAGGGGGAATTTGTGAGATGGCTTCAACAGAATAATTTTGTCTTCGATGAACAGCCTCTTTATCACACTTGCGAATACGGGCTTTATTCTGAATGGGAAAAATTGCCGAAGTCCAGGTGCAGACCATTCAACAGGATTACTCGAGACGGCGATAAACTCATCAAAGAAGGAATTGACGCTCAAGGCCGCTCACTCGCTGTTCGTGAAGTCGATTGGTATAAACAGGTTCAGGATTTCCACTTTAGAAATATTCCCGAAATCTTCAGCTATGAGCCTTTATGCATGGAGTTCATTGACGGCAGAAATATTTACGAGTACACCGACATTCCGGAGGACGAAAAGCGGAAAATTTTACGTCAAATTATCTCATGCCTGAAACAAGTTCATGAACTCGGAAGCGTTGAAGCCGACAAAGCAAGCTATTACGACGCTTATCTTGGGAAAACTTATAAACGCCTCGAAAAAGTCAGAAGGCTCGTTCCTTTCGCAAACGATGAGAAATTAATCATTAACGGCAGAACTTGCAGGAACATTTTTTACTGTCAAGATGAAGTTGAAGCGCTCACGATGAAATTTTTCCCCGAAAAGTTTTTATTCATTCACGGAGATTGCACCTTCAGCAACACAATGTTACGCGAAAACTCAGGTGAACCAGTTTTGATTGACCCGCGCGGCTATTTCGGGACAACTGAGATTTACGGCGATCCCGCTTATGACTGGGTAAAGTTGTATTATTCACTCGCAAGCAATTACGACCAATTCAACCTGAAACGCTTTGACCTCGAGATTAACGAACACGACGTGAAACTCAATATCGCCTCTAACAACTGGGAAAATTTAGATGATTACTTCTTTGAGCTTCTTGACGGCGAAGTTACCAGACAACAGATGAAAATTTTGCTCGCTCTGGTCTGGTTATCACTGACAACTTACGCTTGGGAAGATTATGATTCTATATGCGGAGCGTTCTATAATGGCCTAATTTACCTTGAGGAGGCACTGAACATACAGCCGCAATAATTTTGTCGATACAAGCCTAATTCCTTTGAAGCTCTCACGGAACGAAGAAAGCCGTTATTCTTTCGCCAAACTCGATTTTCCCAGCTCAAGCCGTTAACAGCTGAGATATTTTCACCGATTGTGTTGATTAAATTTACGTTCTTGTGAGGGCTTATCGTTAAGGTTGTGCAGAATTTCCCACAGCCGAATTTTTTTGCGCACTCCGCTCCGGCTTCAAGCTGCAAGTTAAAGCATCGTTCACAGCGCAAGCCTCCTTCAGGTTCGTTCTCAAGTCCTGCAACTCCAGCAAACCATTTCTTAGGCTCATACTCTGGAAATTCACACGTAATCCCGAATTTGGCCGCTAAAATCTTCACAGCCTCTAAACGTTTTGCGTACTCTTCGTAAGGGTGAATATTCGAGCCGTAAAAGAAGCCCCTGACCTCCCAGCCTTCAGCGAATAAATCAGGTACAGGCACAGACCCGTCAGGAGCACAGCAAATATGTAATAATAATAACTTTTTATTACTCATTAGAACGCTAAAATATTCTTAATCACGTTTTCAGGAGTAAGCCCCATAAATTTACGCAAGTCATCAGCTGAACCCGAAGGCCCGTATTTCGTAATTCCCAAGCTCTGAATTTTCGCGCAAATTCCTGCTTTCATCATCTCGACGCTCATAATCGCTCCCATTCCGGTATTAACGTTGTGATCTTCGAGAGTCAAAATTTTTCCAGTTTTTGCGGCTTCGTTGATCGCGTTCATGTCTGGAGCAAGAGGACACGAGACAGAATACACGCTGACTTTCACGTTTTGTTTAGCGAGTTCGTCGGCGGCCTTCAAAGCTGTAGAAGTCATGTAGCCTAATGCGAAGATTGCGACATCTTTTCCGTCACGTAATTTTATTGCTTTACCGTATTCAAACTCTAAATCTTCACGTGCAAACTCAGGGATTACCGGGATTTTGCTTCGTCCCATTGCAAGACATATACAGCCCGGAGTCGTCAACATCCAGCGAGTAACCCTGTCAGTCTGGTTCGGATCTGCAGGAACTACGAGCTTCCATCCGTACATGTTACGCATTAATCCGACGTAATCAATGCACTGATGAGTTGCTCCGTCCTCGCCAACGTCAACGCCTGTATGTGTCAACACAACTTTATCTCCGGCTTTGTTGATATCGTTCAAGCGAAGTTGATTGTAGACTTCATCACTCGCGAAAACTCCGAAGTCAGCCCACACACTTACAACTCCTCCGGCCGCCGCAGCTCCTGAGATTGTAGCCGTAGCGTGTTCCTGAATGCCGCATTGAACAAAATTATCCGGGCATGCATCACCGAACTTCTTCGTCTGAACCGAAGGTGCTAAATCGCAGTCAAATACTAAAATTGGTGTCTTGTCGGGTTTCTTGTAGTTGAGAGTTCCTGTTTGAAGTAAAACTTTTCCGAATGCTCCCCTGTTGTCAGTCTTAACGTCAGGAGTGTAAATGAATTTTTCGCCGAGTTCCAAAGTTGGAGTGAAAGGTTTAATTTCCCGTCCAAAATATTTTGGTGATGAGTTCTTCCGTAAGTCAAATACTTTTGCCGGCATTGTCTCATCTCCGCCCAGAGCCTTCACGATTTCACAGCATAATTTTTCGCCTGTCGCTTTACCGTGAAATTCTTCGGTTCCTTCCATTGCGAGACCGTCTTTTCCCATTAAAGTGTTGCACAAAATTACGGTCGGTTTATCGCTGGCTTGAGCCTTATTGAGACATGAGAATATTTCCGTGAATGAATGCCCGTTACATTCGAGGACTTCCCAGCCGTCAGCTTCCCAGAGACCTTTTATGTTGCACGGCATTATGTCGTCGATTTTCCCGCAAATCTGAATGTGATTGAGGTCAATTAACGCCGTAATATTCTTCAGATCCTCTTTGACTGCAACACGCCGTGATTCCCCTAATTGGCCCTTAGTCTGAGCTCCGTCGCCCATTAAGACAAAGACATGACCGGAATAATTTCTCGCCCTTTGTGCCAGAGCATAGCCGACTCCTGCGGATAATCCTTGTCCTAAATTTCCCGTTCCCCAGTCAATTCCCGGAACTTCACGGACAATATGACCCTGAAAGACACTGCCGAGCTTACGGAAGTTCACAACAGCTTCTTGAGCGTCGATAAAGCCGAGTTCAGCGAGTGAAGCATAAATTCCTGCTGAAACATGGCCGTGTGAGATTATGATATTGTCGCGGTTTAGTGAACTGCAATTTTCTGGTGTAACATTTGCAAAGGAGTAAACGCTGAGTAAAATTTCGATGCTAGAGAATGCACCGCCCGGATGTCCGCTGTTCGCCGCCTGCACCATTGTAATTGCGTTAATTCTGGCACGCTTGGCAGCAAGTTCGAGTTCCGATAATTGCTCGTCGGAGAGTGAAGATGCGCCGTGTAGGTTTCTCAATGACATTAAGAAGCCCTCCCCCTTTTGAATAAGTTGCGTTAATTATACAGCACGCGAAAAAATTAATGGATAAATATCTTGACAAGTTATAAATTTCTCATAATGACTTATAATGTGCGAATAAATTATGAAAATTATGATAGGAGAATGATTTATCTTGCAAGCTAACTCTAAAATTTACGTTGCTGGACATCGCGGCATGGTTGGTTCAGCGATTGTCAGGGAACTTCAGAGAAAAGGTTACACGAATATTATTACTCGGTCGCATTCTGAGCTTGATTTAACGCGTCAAGTTGAAGTCGAGAAATTTTTTGCTGATGAAAAGCCCGAATACGTTTTTCTCGCAGCTGCTAAAGTCGGGGGGATTGCGGCAAATTCTGCAGCACTCGCGGATTTTATGTTCATGAACATGATGATTGAGATGAACGTAATTAATTCAGCGTGGAAAAATGGCTGTCGAAAACTTGAATTTCTCGGCTCATCGTGTATTTATCCCCGCATGGCTCCTCAGCCAATCAAAGAAGAATATTTATTGTCCGGTTATCTTGAGAAGACTAATGAAGCATACGCTCTCGCGAAAATTTCGGGATTAAAATACTGCGAATATCTCAACACTCAATACGGAACTGATTATATCTCCGTGATGCCCTGCAATTTATACGGCCCGAATGACAATTATCATCCTGAACACAGCCACGTATTGCCGGCCTTAATCCGAAGATTTCATGAAGCAAAAGTTAATAATCTCGAAAGCGTAACATGTTGGGGCGACGGTACACCTTTACGGGAATTCCTTTACGTCGACGATTTAGCCGAGCTTTGTGTGTTCCTGATGAATAATTATTCGGGCAATGAGACGGTTAATGCCGGAACTGGTCAGGAGATTACGATTAAGGGATTGACTGAGTTAGTCGCTGAAGTTGTCGGTTACGATGGCAAAATCTTATGGGACAAGTCAAAGCCGAACGGAACTCCTCGAAAAGTTCTTGACGTGAGCAAGGCCGAAAAATTAGGCTGGAAGTATAAGACGAGCTTACGTGAAGGCATAAAGCTGGCGTATGCTGATTATCTTTCGAAACATTCTGATTAACGATAACGAAGCCCTCACTATGCGGGGTGG
>CALGHA010000182.1 GCA_937915835.1 uncultured Fretibacterium sp.
TTCTCGAGCATGGCAATTGCGCACATTGTCTGTTGAGTGTCGTATTCGTCCATTTTGACAATAACATCACGGCTTCCAGGACACTTAACCGTTACAACGCCGTCTGCTTCCTTCCAGTTTGCCGCGCCCTCGTAAATGAACGTGTAAATCAGAATTCTTTCAATCTCAGAAATTTTTGCTCCGTTCACTCTAAGATTTTCACCTTCGGAATTTTCGCCCGTCCTGTCGTCACCATCGAGAGCAATATACGGGGCTTTCTGTAATCTTCCGAAGTTGTTGCCGAGTGCCTGAATTGAGCCTTTTGTGCCGTTTTTGAGCTCATAGAGACAGCCTAAATCTAAATCAATCGCTCCTGACTTCGACAGGAACCAGCCTTTTTTTCCGCCGCCTTTATGCCAGTTGAGATTAATCAAGATTTCTCCGGTTGCTTTATCGAGATTAACTTTTTGACCTTTGCGAAGTTCTACAGGCTTTCGAGGCTCTGAAGATTTGGCTTGTGAGTTTACTGCTTCTTCTCCTCCGTAAGACTTCAACAATTCCCGCAATCCTCCGTCAAAACCTGCCGCAACTGCTCCAATTCTCCATGTATCTTTGCGGTAAATCTCGACGGAAATTATTGCGCGTTCGTCGTGAAAGTCTGAGCCTGAAAGTTTTAGCGTTAAGGTTCGGCCAATTTCGACAGTGTGAGAATTAATCTGCCCCATTGTGCCGCTTCCGTCAATACTCACTGTGAATACGAGCTTGTTAATCGACGTTGGAAGCCCTGAGAGATTTACGCTGAACTTTGCTCCGTTCGTGTAAGGTGAGTAGGAAATTTCGCCGTTCGGTGAGCGCGTTTGATTGTAGAAAATCATGTATCTGTCATCGGATAATTTATCGTTGCTGTCAACTCCGAAACATGAAAAGTCATACACGGAAGCTCCCGACACACTCATATCGACTTCAAAAGTTTCTAACGGGCTGAAATATTTATCGAGTTTATCACGAAAACCGCGTTGAATTTCCATTAAACGTTTACCCCGAAGTCAAGGCATAATGAACGAAGTCCGCCCTTGTAGCCTGAACCGATTGCGTTAAACTTCCATTCATTAGCATTCCTGTATAATTCGCCGACGACTACAGCCGTCTCAACGGAAAAATCTTCGCCCAAGTCGTAACGGATTAACTCTTTGCCGCTCGTCTCGTCAACAATCCTGATAAACGCGTTCGAGACTTGCCCGAAATTCTGTTTACGAACGTCAGCTTCATGAATTGTTACGGTGAAAGTAATCTTGCTGATATTGGCCGGAACTTTTGTTAAGTCGACTTTGATTTGCTCATCGTCGCCCTCGCCCGCTCCTGTCAAGTTGTCGCCCATGTGCTGAACTGCTCCCGAAGAATGCTTAAGATTATTGTAAAATACGAAGTCTAAATCATTCTGAACTTTTCCGTTTGAGCCGAGTAAGAATGCCGCCGCGTCAAGGTCAAAGTCAAAGCCTCCGTCGTATTTTTTCGTGTCCCAGCCTAAGCCGACGAGAATTTTTGTGAGATTGGGATTGCCTTTAGTGAGATCAACGCGCTGACCTTTGAATAAACTTATTGCCATAATATTTTGCCTCCTGATTAATAAAATATAACACGTTCTATTTTGCTGACGATTTTTAGAGATTAGCTTTAATCTTCGCAATCATTTCGTTGTATTCCTGCTCAGTGAGAAATTTCTTCTTCGGGTTCATCTCGAAAACTCCGCCCCATTCAAAGCCGTCTTTATACTTCGGGACAAGATGAACGTGAAGATGACAGCCAGTATCGCCGTAAGCTCCGTAATTAACTTTGTCGGGATTAAACGCGGCATGAATTGCTTTAGCGGCCTTGTTAACGTCAGCAAAGAATGCGTTTCGTTCTTCGTCGCTAATATTCACAATCTCGCTCACATGATCTTTGTACGCAACGATACAGCGTCCCGGATGGCTTTGTTCTTTGAAGAGGATTAATGAGCTTACGCTGAGGTCGCAGATGTAAATTCCGAACTGTTCGAGCAATTCGCCTCTCATGCAATATCCGCAATTATTATCTTTCATGTTAGGGCTTCCTTTCGATGTAAATTTTCGTGGGGATTTAAGTTAGTGAAATTGTAGCATAAACTTTTAGATAATTAGATGTCATGTGTATAATAACGTCAATACTCACAGGAGACTTTGCAATCATGAGAATAAAATTTAACATGGACTTTCACGGGGAATATATCCGGACACTGAAGGGATTACGCGAGAATTTTTCGGTTGAAGATGTCCTTGAAGTCTACAACAACGGCCAACTCGTGAAATGGCTCGACGCAAGATTGTTCATGAACGAGTTAAAACAAGTTCAAGCGATTACGTCAACGAACGCACGGGAAATTCTGGCGGAACTCATCAAAATTTTTGAGCCTGAGACTAAGCCGGAAGAAATTGACGAGGCATTAACGATTTATGATTATCTCAAGGAACGCGAGGACTTCAGAAAATACATGAAAGAAAACGGCTTGCAGGAGCTTGAGAGTTTGCGCGAGAAATTAACACTGAGAGATAATGAGATTGCAAGGTTGAAACAGGATCTTGAAGATATAAAGCGTGAGTATGAGACTTATAAGAAATCGAACAACATATTGGCAATTGTCAAGGTGTTATGATTGAGAAAGCATTCAAGCAAAATATAAGGTTGAATGGAATTAGTGAATAATGCGTAAAGACACTCACAAACTTTTAGTCTCGTATCTTGATTCGTTATCGCCAATCATTTACATTCATCATTCAGATTTTCCAGCCATTGACGACGAACTCAGAAGCATAACGGAAGAATATCACGTGAAATTTGCCGAGTTCAACAATGCGTTAGGAGCTATAGACTTTAACACGAAGCGTTCACTTCATAAATGCGAGCTTCCGGAGTTTCTTGAGAGCGTCTTTGACATGAATGATGACGATGAACCTTGTGAACTTTTTATAATCCTCAAGGACATTCACGACGCAATCCATGACCCGAAAATTATCGCATTAATCCGACGTATTGCAGAAAGCTCAAATTTCCCCGCCAAAATTATAATCATCGACACAAAAATTGATATTCCCCTTGAGCTTGAGAGCTTCATAACGTTAATTGATGTTCCCTTGCCTGACGACGAGGAAATTCGCGAATGCATAGAAACTTTCACGGCTAATACGAATTTGCGGCTTGATAAAACTTCGGTTGATGAGTTAATTTTTGCGTTAAAGGGTTTAAGCTCGTTCCAGATTAATCAAGTTCTCTCTGTTGCCTATCAAAAGGGAGGAACTCTCGACGCTTCAGACAGAAAATATATTCTCGAGGAAAAAGAACAGATGATAAAGAAGTCCGGCATTCTTGAGATGATAAACTTTGAAGAAAGCATTGACGAACTCGAAAAGGCTTTTGCCGGGATTGGCGGCTCAAATGGGGACGTTACTGCGACGGCCAATGATATATCGAAACTTCCGGCAGAATTTTTACGTAAAGGACGCTTCGATGAGTTATTCAGCGTTGACCTTCCGAATGAGAACGAGCGCAAAAAAATTCTTGAAGTCCATTTGAGAAAACGCGACAACGGAAGATTGAACCCGTCAATTGACCTTGACAAGCTCAGCAGAGAGACGGAAAATTTCAGCGGCTCAGACCTTGAAGGAATTGTTAAAGAAGCTGTAGAGACTGCATTTATCGAAGGTAAGGACGCAATCACTACAGACTTGTTAATGCAAATTCGACGCGAGACTAAATCAATTTACGACATTTGAACCTATTTTCTTGACGGCTGAGACTGCAAAACTTGAAATTGTATTTATAACTTTTTCTTTGACCGTATGAATTGTTTCTGAGACGAACTCACCAACTTTTGAGCCCGCTACATAGCTGACAGTTCCGCCGATAAGTCCTCCAGCAGCCGCTCCAGCAGGACCGAAGACTGAGCCGATTTTCGCACCGATTACCGCACCTTTTGAAGCGCAAAATCCAGCCGTAACAGTCGCCGCATTCCTTTCAACGACATCAATTATCTCAAATGGAGGCAATTTTTTCACGACAGCTTTAACGTTCTCGATCGCCAAAAATCCAACGTCAGCGATAACATCATTCGGAGAATTGGCCGGGAATGCCGGGATTATTCCTCGTTCGGAAGCCGTCTTGAAAGCTCCTGATGCCGCCGCCTTAACGCCTAAATCTTCGCCGGAGTTCAAAGCGTCTTCGATAATTTTATTCCCGTCATAAAAATTTTCGCTGAAATATTCACTTGCAAACGCGTAACCTTCATCTTGAGCGATTATGCCGATTGCCGCCGTGCCCTGAATTTCTCGTGATGCTGCTGAAAGTGTGAAATCGTTGAAAGTTTCCTGCTTCGGTTTGACTTCATCATAATCAACGTCAATAATTTCACATTGAGCTTTTATCGCCGAGCTTCGTATGTCATGTAAATAATCTGAGGCCTCCTGTTCGCTCATGTTTGAAGCTGACTTCTTGATTTCTTTCTTGAGCCAGTCTTCTTTACTCTTACCATTTGCAATTGCCTGGTCGAGTTCCTCACGTTTTGCCCGGTCGAGTTCGAGCGTTGAGATTATTTCGGTTGAGATTGCGTGAATTTCACTTGAAGATTTTTCGGGCATATTCGCTTGAAGTTCTGACGCAAGCCATTCTATTAATGAGACATTCTGAGAATTGGCGTAACTCTCAAGAAAGTGTTTCAAGAGTGAGATAAATTGTTCGTGCATGTTAATCCTCGCTTTCATATGATTTCTTTCAATTGAATAATTTTTGGCGAGATAAGAGAGTTTATTGCTGTGTAATCTCGTTGAGCCTTGTCCTGATGGTATATTCTCCGACATTGCCGATGAGATTTGAGTAGATAAAGTTTTTCGCGTCATCATCGTCATCATATAAGAAGACTTGTGATTGAAACGTATTGTTGATATTGCCGAGTTCTTCATTAGCTTCAACAACTTTTTGGCATATATCCCGTAACTGTGTCATTATCATAATTTTTTCACGTCGCAAGGCTTCAAGCTCATTTAATCCGTTAACTCTCACATATTCACAAAACATTTTGCGTTCATCGAGATAATCAAAAATTTCTAAGTCTTCAGCGAGTTCATCGGGATTAGCCTCAACGTCAAAGATTTTTGCGAGTTCTTCAAGAATTTTGCGGGCGTTTTCTTCTCCAGAGGCTTTGAGTTCCTGAACCTTCGCGAGTTCATCATGATAATATCTTGCGTCAAGCCAGCGTTCAAATGTTCCGTTGCTATAATTCTCTAATACGTCCTCAACAAAAAAATTCTCTCGTAAGTCTTTGAGTGTTCGGATTTGAATTTGCTTGCAATGAAACATCATGTTAAATTTTAATTTAGGCATTATCTCAGCTCCTTTAGCTTATAATATCATTACAGGAGGTTTATTCATGCGCAAAAATTTTCTCGTCATCTTGCTTCTAGTTTCATGCTTAGCACTTTACACCGTCAAAAATCCCTCGTCAGTCTCATCATCTAACTTTAAAAGCATAACCCCTGCAGAACTTTCACATGAATACGACATAATCATTGCTGGCGGAGGCATCGGGGGGATTTCTGCCGCAATTCAGGCTTCACGAATGGGCGTAAAAGTTCTCGTTGTTGAGATAACAAACTGGCTTGGAGGTCAAGCAACTGCCGCCGGAGTCTCGAACATGGACGACTTGAGCGACCAAATGAGCGGACTTTATCTTGAGTTCATGAGCAAAATTGAGAATTATTACTCTCGCAAGGGAAAATCAATTCACACAACTTACTGGGAAATTAGCAACAAAGCCTTTGAGCCTTCAATCGGGAAAAAAATTCTTCAGGAAATGGCGAGCGGTGAAAATTCTCCGGACATTTTATTCTTTTCTGAGATCGTCGAAGTTGGCAAGAATAACGACACGATTAACAGCGTAATCATTCAGACACCAGAGGGAAAACGAAACGTAGCCTGTAAAGTTTTGATTGACGCGACGGAATATGGCGACATTTTACCGTTGACAGGAGCAGATTACCGAGCAGGAAACTCATTAACTCCTTCAATTAATCTCGACACAATGATACAGGACATAACCTGGACGGCTATAATTCGCAAATATCCCAAGGGAATTCCTGAACACTTGAAGCCGAAAAATCCTCTGCCTGATTACGACCGAGCAAGGGAAAATTACAAACGTTATGTGACGAAAGACGGCTCAGACTTCGAAGGGATTTATCCCGTGAAATTGCCCGTGAACTTCGTAACTCATAATGCTTATCGCGGACTTCCTGACTCGTTTTTGCCGGGAAATTACGACGCTCGCAAAAGAAATTGGCCGAAAATTACGAAAACGAGCGTAAACTGGGGCAATGATTATCCGGGCTATTATATGTGGAAGAAAAAATACGGTCTCCCAGTCGAATATCTCGAGAACAAAACTTTACGCGCAAGCATTGAACGAGACGCATTAATCAAAACTTTACACTTCATCTATTACGTTCAAAACGAACTCGGCGAAAATTGGAGCGTTGACGAGAACGAATATGATTATCTTCCGGAGGCCGCAAAAGATTTACCCGCTGAGTGGCAAGAAATCGCCCGGCACATGCCCCCAATCCCTTACGTTCGAGAGAGCAGGAGACTTGTCGGGCTTCATACACTCACATCTGAGGAACTCTACAAAAATTCGCTCGGCAATGAAATTCATAATCCCATCGCTGTCGGACGTTACGCATTAGACCTTCACCATTCCGACACTGATAACTGCATGGAAAAAGATTTAGGCGAAAAAGCCGCGTTTATTCAGGAACATTCACCTCAAGGAAACTTTCAAGTCCCCCTTGATATTCTAATCCCCCTAAAAGTTGACGGTTTAATCGCCGCTGAGAAAAATTTGTCAATGTCAAGACTTGCCGCCGGAGCTTTACGACTTCAGCCAATCTGCATGATGACAGGACAAGCCGCAGGAGTTTTAGCCGCTCTCAGTGTTCAAAAGGGAATTCCTCCGCGTGAGGTTAAATATGAGGATGTACGAAGAGTTTTAATCGAAGCTGGAGTGAATTTATCGCTGAAGAATTAATTTGACGAGGCCTTAAAGTTGTAAACCGGCTTCAATACTTCAATAATATCTACGCTCTCGGAAATTACATCGATAATCGCATCAATCGACTTATACGCCATCGGAGCTTCATCAAGCGTATGTTCGTTAATCGAAGTCGTGTAAATTCCCTTCATTGCTTCCTGATATTCCGAGAGTGTTAATTTTTCCTTCGCTGAAGTCCTCGATAAAATTCTTCCGGCCCCGTGAGGTGCTGAGTAATTCCATTCAGGATTTCCCTTCCCTGTCGCTAAAACTGAACCGTCGCGCATGTTCAACGGGATTAAAACTTTTTCGCCTGAATGTGCCGCGATTGCTCCTTTTCGTAAAATCATCTCGTCGGTGTCGATGTAATTATGAACTGTGTGGAACGCTTCAAGCTCGTAAATCGTATGCTTCAGCAGTCCGACGCGTTCAAGAATAATCTCGGCGATTGTCTCACGGTTTAAGCGTGCGAACTCCTGACAAATTTTTATGTCGTGCAAGTAATCCTCAAAATATTTTCCTTCAAGCCAGCATAACTCATCAGGCGTATCATTTTCCTCAAACTTAATCTGCTTCAGAGCTTCCTCAATTTCCCTCTGTCTTCCTTCTGCTTTGTAAGTCTCGATTAATTCCTGCCGCTTCCGTAAATATTCCCCTTGGTCGTTTTTGAGAATAACAATTGCTATATGCTGATAAATTTTCGCGACCTGTCTTCCCAAGCTCCGGCTTCCTGAGTGAATGACCAAATAATTCGTCCCGTCCTCTGAACGGTCAATCTCGATGAAGTGATTTCCTCCTCCTAAAGTTCCCAAGCTCCGGCCAATTCTCACGACGTTATCAAGTCCCTCATAGCAACGTAAACGTGTGAGGTCAAAATTTTTCTGTTTCCTGCTCCAAACGTCGAAGCCCGACGGCAAAAAGTGAGCGGCTTCATCGAATTTTGCGAAGTCAATTTCCCCTTTGCCGAGATTAACCGTGAACATTCCACAGCCAATATCAACGCCGACGATATTCGGAACAGCTCGGTCAATAACTGTCATTGTCGTTCCGATTGTACAGCCAGCTCCAGCGTGAACGTCGGGCATAATCCGAATTTTTGAGCCTTCTGTCAACGGGTAATCGCACATTCGCCGGATTTGTTCAATTGCTTCGTCCTCAACAACTTTTGCGTAACAAATTGCCGTGTTAATTTTTCCCTGAATTTCTATCATGATTTACTAATCACTTCCTTTAAGACATAATAATAGCAGGAAGGCACGAAATTTCTATAATGCCCTCCTGTTATACAAATATTTTCAGCTTCGAAAGGGATATTATCTTCTCGCGTCTTCCCTTACGTTGTTTACTTCTTGAACCATTTGTATAGCAAATAAGCTCCTGCAATCGGTGCTACTATCGGTGCTACTGCTATTGCTGTTGTTGCTACAGTCGACACTGTTGATGTTACGATGGGTGCTGCTGCGGCTGCGATTTTCGGGGCAAGTACCGGGCCTGCTTTCACTGCTACTTTAGTTAATGTATTGCTGAGGTCTGACATTTTATTTTGCTCTCCTTTTTTGTTTGTTTTATTAACGTGAATATATATTACAAAATTTTTGATAATGCCTATTGACTTTTTGTCCACACTTTATTATTTCCATTCTTCACTTACAATCCCCGACGTTCGGAAACTCGTAACTGATCGGGCTAGACCTTCAAATTTATTGCGCAGATCCTCAATCGGAAAATTAGCGGCTCTCTCAGAATTTATGCCTATGCTTCCGGCCGTCTTCACTGCGTCAATATTAGCTCCGAGAAAAATAAATTCCCAGTTCTGTTTTTGTTTCTCGTCAATCATCTCATATATACTCTTAATCTGAAATTTTTTGCTGGCATTATCAAGCCCGTCCGTTATGATTATCATAATTGCGTTTATGCCTGAAAATTTCGTTATCGTCGTGCCTATTGCGTCGAGAAGAGCCGTAGTCCCGCGTGCAAAATATTCTTTCCTCGTGATATGCTTCACTTCTTGAATGTCAACATGATCGTGAAGAATTTCATAGTGATTGTCGAATAAAATCGTTGTAATGTATGCTTCAGAATGTTCTTGCTTCTGAATGTCAAGAAAGCTGTTATAGCCGCCTATAGCATCATCCTCGCAGATCTTCATTGAGCCGCTTCGATCTAGCAAAAAAATTATATTCGTCATCAGAAACACCCGCCTTAGAATTTTTGCCATGACTTTAACAGTTTTATTATTCTCAAGTGTTGACTTTTTGGACCTATTGCAACCGGAATTTATGTTACTATTGACGCTGTAATAATAATTAAAGAAGGTGTAATAAATTATGGCACAAAATAATATCCCAAAGTATGACCCGCATAAAGAATCTCGTACGCATTTCGCTTCGAGGCTGCTTAGTGAAGGCTTCCCTCTCGACGAAGTTTTGAGCCTTATGGATAAAATCGGCTTTCTCTCGTTTTCTGACGTAATTACTGAATATCTCGGCACCAAGAAAATATCAGTTACAAGCCTTATGGCTACTCTGGGCATGAGCAACGCAACTTACTACAAGTATACGAATAAGGACAACAAGAAGCATAGAAATCCTTCACGTAACGTTATTCTCAGGATGGCTCTGGCTTTACATCTCAGCTTAGACGAAACTCAAATTCTCCTGAAAAGTGCTAACCGTGCCGCTCTAACTGGGACAAACGCTAGAGATATAATCATCATGAATGCCGTCATAAAAACTAATAAAGCTGAGAATGATGATGACGAGATTGATTACTTCGACATCGTTAATGATGAACTCACAGCTAAAAATTTCCCGGATTTATGCGGCGATAATCCAGAGGACAAAAATTAATCTTCAGGCTCCTCAAACGTCAACGGCAAAATATAATTGAACGAGAAAAATAAATTCTCTTCTGCCTGAACTTTCATATTAACTTTACGAAGGCTCCCTCTGTTATTTGCCCGGAGGATTGTAAAAGTTTTTTCACTCTTCCGGGTAATTTTGTCAATATCATCCTTGCTTGAAACTCTTTCACCGTCAACTTCAACGATAATATCTCCAGCTTTCAAACCTGGATGTTCGGAATAATCCCCGTTCTCGTCAAAAAAACAGCGTATCACAAGCCCCGAAGAATATTCGGACTGAGCAAGAAACTTTTTCACCGAAGCGACGCAGATTTTGTCATATTCCTCGCCAAACATCTCACAGAACGTCAAGCATTGATGAGCTAAATCATTGAAGCCGTAACCTAGAGAATATCTGAATAATTCCCAGCATCCTGAAGCATCGTTGAGAACTAAAGAACTTTGTGTGAGCATTTCGCGTATTTCTTCGTCAGAATATATTTGCTCTGAGGCTTTGAATGAAATTTTTTTGCGGCCGGTCTGGACACTTTCATTAATTGGGATTGGCGAGAATTTTATGTTATGAGATTTCGCATAAATATGAGCTGTTGAGCCTATATGAGCATGAATTGTTAAACTCGGGCAGTCAGCGAATAAATAAGTGTCTACGTTCTCGTAATAGTCGGGTATGTTCAGTTCAACTTTATCTGAATAAATCCATATGTCCCGAAGATTTTTGCAACCGACAAAACTTGAACGAGTGATTAATATTGCGCTCGAAGGTATCACAACGGATTTTAGGGAAATACAGCCGATAAAAGTCCCCTGAATAATTTTCACGCCTTCTGACAGGTCAGCACTGATTAATTCTCGGCAATTGTAAAAACTTGTCTCACACTTTGATACGCTTCCGGGAATATTGATATGCTTCAAGCTGGTTCCTGAAAAAGTAAAGTTATCGAGCATAGTAATAGACTTGGGAATTTTTATCTCAGTGAGATTTATGCAATTCTCGAAAACTCTAGCCCCCAAAAATTTCAATGATGAAGGCAAATTAATATCCGAAAGTTTTTCACAGCCGGCAAATGAGTTTAAGTTTATCTCTTCAAGTCCTTCGTTGAGTTTTATATGTCTCAAGTTTATATCTCCAGCAAAGGCCGATATTCCGATTGACTTAAGAGTTTCCGGGCAATCCATGCTCTCGATGTAAAAATTATTCTTGAAGCCGTTTCCCCCTATTAATTTTAAACGTTCAGGAAGAATTACTCTCTTGCTCTTCAGATTTTGGGCGGTTAAGATCTGTTCAGTCGTGATTATTTTGCGTGTATTTTTAGGATTTCTAGAATACGACGGCAGCACGATTAAATCACTCTCGCTTATGCTTTCTTTAACGCTCAAGGCTCCAGCCGAATTAATCATGATATTCTCGTCAGAGATACTCAGGTTGTAAAAATGAAAGCCGTATTGTCCGCAGAAATATTCAGCGAAAGAGTTTTCATAGCCGATAATCGCCATCGAGTTTGGACAGCCTTCAAGCGCGCCGATATGCATAAAGTTCAACGAAGGAGGTAAATATAAACTTTGCAGTGATGAACAGTGATCGAAAGCTCCGAAGTCGATAATTTTCACGCCGTCGGGGACTTCAAGCCATGATAATTTGCTGCACATGACAAAAGCCCCTTCGCCTATCTTCGTTATGCCCTCAGGAATTATTACTTCGCTCAGCTCCAAATCACCGGTGAAGCATAAAGCCGGGACTTCCTGCATATTCGGAGAGAGCTTCACGCGTTTTAGGTCCATGCAAAGTGAGAATGCTTCAGTTCCGACAAAATTAACACTTTCAGGGAGATTTACGCTTATTATGAATGAGCCGGAGAAAGAATTTTTGCCGATATATTTCACAGTCTTAGGCAGATTTAGAGCATTATTCAACGGAACACGATAAAACGCATAATCCCCAATTTTCTCGAGATTGGCCGGAAATTTTACACTTTCTATCATGGCCGTAAACTCACGAGGGAAAATTGATTTGCTCACAACTCCTGAATCAATCTCTGTAACAGGCAGGCCGTCAAGAAAATCCGGAAATTTTATATTGAGCTGTTCAGTCTCGTATTTAGAAATCGTAATACCTGTTTCGTTCTGTTTTGTCTCAATATGAGCGTAATTCAAGCCGAGAGTTTTAGCGATCGAAGCCGTCTGATTATCTATATCATCAAGCAGGATAATATGATTTTGCGAGTTCATGAATGCATCCGGACTTATAGCTTTAATCGTGTTCGGAGTGATTACGGCCTGTAAGTTCTGGCAATTCGCGAAAGCCTGAGAATAAATTTTTTGCACGCCGTCATCGAGTTTTACGGTTGTAAGATTTCCACATCCATTGAAGGCAAATTCCCCGATTGTCTTGATAGTTCCGGGAATTGAAGCATAATTCAGAATTTCTGCACCTTGAAACGCTCCCTTGTCAATTTGAACGATATTAATGCCGAATTTCTCAGCCGGGATTAAAAGTTTTTCCCTGTCATTCGCGAAGCCTTGAACATGAAAGCCGTCTCCTCTCAATGAAAATCTCAGGCCGTCCCCTAGTGATAAACCGTAAGTGAAATTTATTGTGATTAATATTCCTGTGATTAATGCTATAGCTGCTGCAGAAGTTATCTTGAAAATCAAATTGCTCCGTCTTCGTTTCTCTTCTTTCGTGAGAATGTTGTAGAGCCTGGAGTAAAATATTTCCATAGTCTGGATTCTTTTCTCCTGTTTGAGGGCCAGACCTTCCATGATTGTTTGAGCCTGGAATTTTTTGACGGGAATTTTACGCTCCTGAATGGGTATGATTTTATCATTCAATTTTCTAGCGAGGGCACTAGGGGGAGCTTCTCCGCATATCAGGCTATATAACACCGCACTCAGAGCATAAATATCCATACATGGGCTTGCAATACTCGTCCCGTCAATCTGCTCAATTGGAGCGTAATCTCGATTATAGCTTGTTCCTGTTACCCCTTCTAATGAAGCCGACCCGAAATCGATTAATATTAATGACTTATCCTCTTGAACCATGATATTTCTCGGGCTTATGTCCATGTGAAAAATGCCGCGTTTATGGACTTCGATTAAGGCTTCAATGATTTCTTTCATCATGTTTAAAACTTTTTGAGGCTGAATTTTGTTCTCGGCAACATAATGCTGAAGAGTTACGCCCCTAATAAATTTCATGACGATATAGGCAGTGTTATTCTCTTCAAAGTAATCTATGACTGGCACAACATTTTTTACGTCTTCAAGAGAGCCGAGAGTCTGAGCTTCTTTTATGAACTTATGAAGTCCGTATTGATATAACTTTTCACAGCCGGGATTGATTATGACGTTTTTATCTTCTTCGGTGTCTCGTTCACATAGAGTAATCGGGAAATATTCTTTTATTGCTACAGGCTGATTTATCGTTCTGTCGAAAGCCGCGTAAGTTATTCCGAAGCCTCCTTCGCCTATGACAGCTCCGAGCAAGTATCTTTTCTTGTGAAGCATAGTACAGTCTGCTTTTAGGGCATGAACATTCTGACTTTCTTCTGACGATGATGAAGGATTATAGCCGCAAACTGGACAAGTTTCATGATATTCATCGAATTTATGCATACATTTAGAGCAGTAAAAAATTGTGCCGAAATCCAAAATATTCACCTCAAGGCTCAGAGAAATAATGAATTTGTTAATTATAATGTATAGAGAAATTTTTCATGAAAGGAAGTATCAGAAATTTTATCGTCATTCTTAATCGTCCTATCATTCATCTCAATTTTACCCGTCTCGTATCAAAACTGGAATGATAAAAACTTACGCTGGTTCTCCGTTATGCTTCCAGTTTCAGGCTTAATCTTCGGTGTATTCTGGCAAGTTAGCTTTTACGTCCTCACGGAGATTTTGACGATTTCAGAACTTTTACGAGGATTTATCATGATGTTTCTCACTCTCGCATTAACCGGAGGGCTTCACATGGACGGCTTCATGGACACTTGCGACGCAATTTTTTCACATAGAGACCGTGAAACCCGCTTAAGGATTTTGTCTGATACTCATTCAGGCTCTTTTGCTGTCATGGGCTGTGTAATAATCTTAATGGCTAAAACGCTGTTATTCGCCGAACTCGTTAATCCTCAAAAATTTTTCATCATTCCCGTGTATTCTCGTCTAGGAATGGCAATTTTGCTGAACAATTTACCTTTTGCGAAGTCTGACGGCCTCGCTGTAACGTTGGGAGCTTTACGAAGACGAAGCGATAATTTTTACTTGCTGGCGATTTTGCTGATACTTGGACTTGTGAACGCTAAAATTGCATTGATAATGATGATTTGTGCCGCTTGCTGGGGAATAATTTGCGTAAAAATCTTCGGAGGAATTACGGGCGACTTGTTGGGAGCATTCGTTGAGATTTCTGAAGTGATAATGCTGACGGGGAATTTGTGAGAATTTGCGGGCGAATTAACTTTAAACACTCTCAAAAATTTTCATATTGTCAGGAGATGAGAGAATGCATTTGATTATTGGCGGGCATTACATGGGAAAAAGAGCTTACGCCGAAAAGTTATACGGAAAATTTGAAATAGTATACAATCTTGAAAGTGAGCAGGCAGAAAACATAATCAGCTCGGGATTAATCATAAACTTACATATTGGCATAAAATCTTTGCTCGTTCGGAATATTGACGCTTTGAAATTTTTTGCTTCGAGACTTGAGATTTTACGTTCAAGCGTGATTATCGGCGATGAAATTTCTTCGGGGATTATTCCTGTTGATAAATTTGAACGAAAATGGCGCGACGAAACCGGAAAAGTCTATCAATTTTTAGCGTCTGAAGCCGAAATTGTTGACAGAATTTTTGCCGGACTTGCTCTGAGACTTAAGGGGTGAATTTTTCGCATGAAATATATATTTTTCGACATTGATCATACATTAGTCAGCCACGTTGGAACTCCTCATATTCCCGAAGAAACTCGCGAGGCTGTGAATAGGCTTAAATTGGCCGGACATATTCCAGCGATTGCGACGGGACGGGCTTCATTTCTGACGTTTTTAGTCGCTAAAGAGTTCGGGATTAATTATATAGTATGTTCAGGAGGAGCTGAGATTTTCGTTGACGGACGGGAGATTTTCACGGCGTATTTTCCTGACGAACACTTGAGCAAATTCCTTGATGTCGCAAAAAAATTCCCATCGAGAGCGGCCGCAGTCGACAAGAAATTTTTATACGCTTCCGACGCATTCAGCGACTTCAAAGCATATTTCAACAATCAGGCCGGTTATGATTGCGTGAAATCCATCGACAAAATAGAACGTGTTATATTATGCTACTTAATGCTGCCTTCAAGTGAACGTTTACCGGAACACGGAATTTTTTACTCGCCTCCAGAGAACACAAGACTTGAATTAATGCACCAGTTCACCGAGATTAGGCATGAATGCGCGACAAAATGGCAGGGAATTGTCAGAATGATTGAACACGAAAAAGCTAGTCTCGACGACGTAATTACATTTGGAGACGGCCCGAATGACGCTGATATGCTCAGAAATGCGAAAATCGGCGTGGCTGTGAAAAAATCTTCGGAAGAAGCAAGAGAAGCAGCAGATTATGTTTGTGATGATATCGACGAGGGCGGAATATTGAAAGCGTGTTATGAACTTGGCTTGATAAAATAAAGAGCTTCCGCAAAATCCGTGTGGTGAGTGTTCTGACCCGTCCCTAATAAGACATGAAGTCTGCGGCATTAGCCTGTAGATAACGAGTGTTGGCTCAGAACGTAATCACTATCACGCAACCAGCAGAAGCATGTGATAAATTATATCAGGTTTTGCAAAATTTTATTTACGAGGTTTTATGAACATGAAAAAATTTTTTAGACGTTTAGGCTTCATACTTCTAATAATTCTTATAAGCTCCGGAAGTTCTCAGGCCGTAACGAAATATCAATTCTTGACGGGATTACTTGAAGCACGCGGCATTGACTGGACGAGTTCACCCGAATATGCTTACGAAGATCCCGGCGGCTTCATGCTCAACTCCGGCTATATCTCTGAATACGTCAGCAACTTGGACGCAAATGTTACCAGGCGTGAAGCTCTTCGGTGGTGCATTGAGAGTTTAGGCTTGGACTTTGAGGCAGAATTATTAAGCGATTATCCCTCAGGTTTCAGCGACGCAAAAAGTTTAAACGAGTTCGAGCGTGGCTGTCTTGTCGTCGCTACTAACATGAGACCGGCATTATTCACGAAGGATAAAAACTTTCGAGGCAAGAATAATTTAACTCAGCAGGAATTTTCGGCAATTCTTGAACGCGTCAGAACAGCAAGCAGAAGTTTAGTTCTCGACATGATAAGAAATCCTGAACAAGGCTTGCAAGTTCACATTCACCGAGAAGGAGTGCCGACGGGAATTCCTTCATCATGGAGGGTTTACGCTTTCGGCATTAAGAATAAGTCAGCGGCAGAAACTTTCAGAAACTCGCTCAGGGCTTCTGGTTACGACGCAAGTTTTGCTAATACCGGAGGAGCTTACGGAGTTAGAGCGCAGAAAATTGAGGAGTATGAAAAAGTTGTGAGATTTCTCAACGTCGCTCAAGCTCGCGGCTTCAAAACTCGGGTAATCCCATCAATGACGAACACGAATATGCGGATTGTCCCGAAATTCTGGGTAATGGTTACGATTGATCCCACTCACTGGAAAATCAGGCCAATTGCTTCACGTAACGGAGCTAATGAACTTCGTACGCTGTCAGTGATTGCCTCTCAAAATGGAAGTCAAGCCGCAATCAACGCCGGATTCTTCGCAACGTCAAAAGGGGGAAAAGGCTACCCAATCGGAGCATTACGCGTCAACGGCAGGAATATTAACTCACCGCAGGATAACAGGGGAATTTTGGGCTGGAACGATTACGACGAGGCATATTTTGCTGTAAGTCCTTATTCCGAAGCTGAAGGAGAAGAGAGAAATGATTATTGGCAGGAAATGAGCCAAGTAGTTCAAGCAGGACCGCTGTTAATCGACGAAGGAAACCCAGTAAGACACGATGAAGGATTTCAAAACGGCTTTATCTCGGCAAGACATCCCCGAAGTGCTGTAGGCTTAACTCGAAACGGAGAATGGGTGTTCATGATTATTGACGGCCGAAACGGAATGCATTCTTCTGGCGCGACAATCTCGGAGTTGACCGAAATTTTACGAGGCCAGAATGTTACTCACGCATTAAATTTAGACGGAGGAGGTTCAACGGAATTAATAATCGGCGGCAGGATTTATAATGTTCCATCAGACGGCTACGAGCGCAACATAAGCTATGGGCTCGGAGTTCTACCATTGAGATAATTTTATGTTACAATAGCTTAAATTTTTTGTGAAAGGCAGAATTTTATTAATCATGAAGAAATTTGCAGTATGTGCTTTACTTCTCGGAATGTTAATCGCTCTTGCATCACCTGTTTTAGCTTGGGACGAATCGAAGACGAAAGATCTCGGACGTGACGGAAATAATATGCAGTGGTGGCTTCTCGAATACGGCAAAAACGCTGAGGGCAAGAATTATGCTATTACGCGCAAATATTACACGAACGCAAAGATTAAGAATGAGACGATCGAGCTCTTAATGTCAAAATTCGGAACAAGCCCGGAAGTCGCGAACAGCTTATACTTCACCGAATACGGCTATGAATATACGGATGACGGCAAACAGTTTGCTTTAACGTACCTTACGCACTATGACAGGCTCGGCAATGAAATTCACGGGACAATTTACGATGACAGCTCAGAGGCGACCAAGAAAAACTTTGTAGGCATTACAGGAATTCCGGCTAAAGCAGCGACGTATGTCTTCGGCAAGAAAATTTCAGCAGCTCCAAGCACTAATTCATCATCAAATTCTTCGTCATCAACAGTGTCGAAAAAGTCAAACTCTTCATCATCAACAAGCACAGCTAAAAAAACGACTATTCCAGCAAAGAGAATTGTGCGTGCTAAGAAGAAGTAAATTTTTTTACGAGAAAATTTTTTACTCTCCTCCTGATGAAAAATCGGGGGGAATTTTTTTATGCTGTTTTCTTACGGAAAAGGGCGTAAATTGTTCTGAGAAGAATTACGATATCGAGCCAGATTGACCAGTTGCGAATGTAATATGAGTTCATTTCCCTGCGAATTTCGGAGTTAACGTTATTTTGTAAGCTGACCTGAAGAAAACCCGTAATTCCCGGCTTAACCGTGTAAAATATCTTCGAGTTCAGAGCTGACGGAGCGGGACCGACTAATGACATTTCACCCTTGAGAACGTTGAACAACTGAGGAAGCCTGTTAATTCTCGTTCTGCGCAAAAGTTTTCCTGTACGCTTGAGCTTATGAGTTCTGAAGCTGTAACACTTGAAAATTTCCCCGTGCCTTCCTTTAGTCGCGAGCTTATGAAAGATTTTTCCTCCGTCCTCGTGCTTAATCCTCAGTGCGGCCCAGAGCATGACCGGCGAGAAGATTATCAACGCTGTGAAAGCTCCCGTGTAATCTATAATATTCTTCGCAAAACGATTGACAGGGTTCAACAGTCCTTGAGAAGCTGAGATTACCGGCATTCCGTCAACGTCGCGTATAGAAGCCGAAAAAGTCGTGAGCATATACATATCCGGGATATAATGAACTTGTCTCACGTGAAACTCGACCAGGTCCAAAATGTGCGTCAATAACTTTCTTGAGGCCGTCGAGATTGCTACAGCCGCCTCGTCTACATCGTAAGCGTCGTAAATATCTATGAAGTCGTCAAGCCTTCCCAGAACAGGAAAGCCCGCAATGATTTTGCCCTGTTTGTTTGGATCATCGTCAAGGAAGCCGGCAACTTTACAAGAAGTGAATGTGTGTGTAATAATTTTCTCAGCAAAGATTTCTCCGGTTTTGCCAGCTCCGAGAATTATCATGTTAGTCTTGAGAAGTCCGAGAGCAAAGAAAATTCGCCGAAAAAGATAACGCGAGATTAAGCACAGCGGCACGAAGATTAATATTCCGACGACGAGAAAAAAGCGTGATAAATCAAATCTCTGTGAGTAAAGATATAATACGGCGACGAGAAGGATTAATAACGAGGCCTTCAGGATAATTTTTGTTTCGTCCCAGAAAGTCCAGTTCTTGAACTCGTAAAGTGAATTGAACCAGAAAACAGCAAGCATAGTTCCGGTGAAGAAGGCTTGAACCTCGAAAGTTAAGCCTGCCGGGTCTCCTTTTAGCCATAAGAAAATTACGACGGAGAAACTCAGCCAGTAAATTATTACGTCAAGAGCGGCCTGTGAAAGAGCTAATATAGTTCTGAGAAAATTTTTATGAGCTTTCAT
>CALGHA010000183.1 GCA_937915835.1 uncultured Fretibacterium sp.
GCATATGAAAGGCTGTATTATAATCACTCAGCTATAATTCCTCATCAGGCTTCGGCAAAATATCACTTCTCCCAGACAAAAAAGGAAACTCCTCAAGACTTCAATGATTTTCTCGAAACTTGCAGCGTTGAAGAACGAATACAACTCTTACAGGCTCTGAAAGATTTACCCAGCCTCAAAGATGAATATTTTGGAAAACTTGAAGGCTTTAACGAAGTCCTGCCTGAAACAGTTTTAGACGCAGTGAGAGCCGGAATTATCAACAATGAAGCAATAAGAATCTCAGAAATCCGTAAAGCGTTAATCTGGCGAGCTTATAACAAGACGACGTATTATTTTCGTGATGATAAAGAAGTCAATTATCATGAAATAGTTCAATGGGCCGCGAAAAAATCAGGAGTTAACGACGAACAAATCAATAATCTCTCAACGTTCGCTCTTGAAACTAGAATTATCGAGAAATATTTTGAAGCTATGTGGGATAAACTTGACCATAACCAACGAATGGCAGTCCTCAATAGTATTGAGAAGGAAACCGGCGTTAATCTCGACAAAAACTCAATCGCAACAATGGTAGGAGCAGCAGCACTTACGGCATTAGCAGTCGCTACAAAATTCGTCATAACAAGTATAAGCTGGCCTGTCATGGGAAGTCCTGAGAAAGAAACCGTAAGCACTTTGATAATGACGGTCAACACGATAAAAGCTAAACGATGGGGTAAAAACTAAGAAAGTGAGATTAAGATTATGACAAACAAGATAAGTTATAAATTTCTTTCGTTGTTAATATTTTCCCTGCTCGTTTTGGGTGAAGCTGTTTATGCGAGCGATAATGTTATAAAAATTTCGGCGGCAAGATTAATGCATGAGTATGCGAACGATGACGCTAGGGCTGATGCAATTTACAAGGGAAACGAATTAGAGATTTCCGGCACCGTCGATTCTCTGGGAATTATCGGCTCAATCCTTTACGTCAATCTTGAGGCCGGAGACTTTCTCGGAAAAACTATCAGCTTAACAGGAATAAAAATCAGGAACGTATCCTGCCGCTTTCCTGAGAATGCCAAACGTCAGCTTGCTCAACTCTATAAGGGAAGCAAGATTGTATTATCAGGAACTTGTATCGGAATGTTCGGAGTAAAAGTTCCTGTCGTCGGTCAAATGTTAGGTATCGGCTCAATCGGAAATGTCATAATTGAAAATTGTAATATCATTGAGCCTAAAATTACTCCGGACGATTTCAAAGAAGTCAACGTTCAGCAGACTGTTTTCACGTCATCACAGCTTCAACAGGAATATGTGAAAAATCGTATCGCCGCTGAACTGAATTACGACGGAAAATATGTTAAAGTCTCAGGGATTGCGAATAATTTCGAGAGAGACAGCAAGGGAATTTATATTGACCTAAGCGATAATGTAACTTGTTATTTCCCGGACTTGAGACTTTCACTGTTGCCGGACTTGATACGAGTATAAGGCGATATAAGCTGAATTTCGAGGATTGTTCACTCGTTGAGCCTAATGTGAGCGACAATGAGATTGAACATGAATTGCAGAATAAAACTTTTACGTCAAGGCAATTTTACTCTGAATATCAAGCGAATAAATTAGCCTCAGCAAAATTTGATTACAAGCGCGTGAATGTCTCAGGGAAAATCGATAAATTCGGCGAGGATAAGGACGGGCTTTATCTCGTGCTGAAAAATAATGTTGTGTGCTACTTTTCACGGGAAAATGAGTATCAGTTAGCTTTGCTCGAAACAGGACAGGAAATTACGATAAACGGCCAATGTGAGGGAATTAATTCTAAGCATATTAATATAACACGTTCTATTTTATTGACGCCGAAAATTGAAACTGATGCTGACTTACTGAAAGTTACATATTCTCCTTCTCAGCTGTTACAGGAATACAAATCCAGCAGGATAACGGCTAAAGCTAAGACCGGAAAATTTATCACTGTAGCCGGGACGATCGGCGAAATTAATTTTGGCAAGGACGGCGGCGGAGGTTATATCGGGCTGAACGCGGAAAGCTACTTCGGAAATCTCAAATGCTATTTCTCTGATGACACAATGCACCAGATTTTAACACTAAGCGAGGGACAAAGCGTTAAACTTACGGGAAAATATATCGGTTCAGTTACGACATTAACGACGAGTTTAGGCCTGGAAGAATGTTATTTGATTGAGCCAATTTTGACTTCAACGAATAATCATGATGACAAAATTTATTCTCCTTCTCAGCTCTTTGAGGAATATGATTTGAACGCGAAAGCCGCCGATATAAAATTTAAGAATAAACTTGTGAGTGTTACGGGCACGATAGACTTTATAGGACAAGACGGCAAGTATTCTTACTTAACCTTAAGCGCTAATCGTTATCTCGGAAGTCTTAATTGCTATTTTTCTCAAGCTAATAACTGGCAGCTTTCTCAGCTCAACAAGGGCCAGCGAATTACTCTCAAAGGTGAATGCATGGGAATTATCACGACGATAACAGGAAATATCGGAATTAATAACTGTGTTTTGCTTGAGCCTGAACTCGAAGAGATTAACCAGGAGAATATAACTTTTTCGCCTGAACGCCTCTTTGACGAATACGAGACTAACAAGACGGCTGACGAAAATCGAAAGGGTAAACGAATTACGGTCTCAGGAAAAATCAGCAAGGTCGGGAAGAATTATATTGACCTTGACGCAAATCGTTACTTTGGAGTTGTCCGATGTTCCTTTTCGACGAGTTCATCAGAACAGCTTAAACGGTATAATAAGGGAGAAAATATTACGATTACAGGCTGGTATGTCGGAAAAATGACGGTTAATATCGGTCTAGAAGATTGCAATATTCAATAATAGCTGAGAAAAAAGCCGCCGTGAGCTTAATATATCATTAGAACTTACGACGGCAATTTATGTGTCAGGCTTTAATTTTGTTTCCTGAAAGTGAACGTAATATCATAATCAACTCCGTGTGTATCATCAATTTTTGCGACACCTTTTTGCTGAATAGTCATTGTTTTTTCTGATAAAATTTCTATTTCCATCACAGTACGATATGCATCATAGACTTCACCGCGCCACTTGTTTGAGCCTATATGTGTTAAATAGATAACTTGATCGTCAATGTCAATCGGAATAATTCCCAAATATGAGCGTGTATCACCGTCAAGAAAAGCATGCCAGCTTGTATGACTTGTAACAAATGAAACTCCCGTATCATTCTTGAGCTGAGTATTTGAGAATATTGTTGTCCCTGAGATTTGCTGAAGTTCTATGCTGTCTTCATCGTAATCAATAGTTATTGCGTCAGCTCCTTCAATCATAAGCCAAGTTCCGTTTAAGACGCTTGAAGTGTTATATGTATCCGGATAATTATTCGGAGTTTCATCGGTTTGAGTTTCTTCATCGGAAGTTTCTTCGTCATAAACATTGCCGCCGCATCCTGAGAGCATGAACACGCATAAACTCATCACAAGCATTAATCCCCAAAATTTACGCATAATATTTCCCCCTGATAAAAATATGCACAATATTAACACTTGAAGACGCGAAAAGAAAAATTTTTTGCAATTCGGCTTGAGCGGGTGGGGCAACGACACGGGCATGTGTCGTGCGCGTAGCCGGAGGGTGGGAGCGCGGCTCGTAAATTTTCCCCAGTCTTACAGCATATACAATGAAATCGCGTAAATTGCCAGAACAGCAACGACACCTTGAATTAACGTTGCTACAGTCTGAGCCTTATACGCCGTATTCAAGTCCATATCGCTGAACTGAGTAACAACCCAGAAATAAGAATCATTAGCATGCGACACAACCATTGCTCCGCTTCCGATTGCGAGTGTAGCGAGAACTCCTCCCATTGGTGAGCCAAGCCCTAACGAAGCAAGCATTGGGGCGATAATCTGTGCTGTTGTAACGATTGCTACGGTTGATGAGCCTTGAGCTGTCTTGAGTGCCGCCGCAATGATAAACGGAAGGAATATCCCGAAGTTGTAAGACGATAATGCTTCACCGATGTAATTTCCAACTCCTGAAGCCGCAATTACCGCACCAAGTCCGCCGCCTGCCGCCGTAATCATGATAATATTTGCTCCGTCTTTAACGCCTTCACCAATCCAGCCGTTTGTAACTTCTTCAGTGAATGGAGCCAAGAAGAAGCAAAGAATTACACCGATTGAGAGAGCGATTACGGGATTTCCCAAGAAGTTAGAGACGATGAATAACGTTGTTTCTTTTCCGCCAATTTTCGCAAGAGTTGACGGGTAACTTATGAACGAACTGAACGCGATTAAGATTAACGGTATCAAAATCGGAGCAAACGACTTGAACGCTGACGGAAGAGTTCCGTATTTAGCCTTGAGTTCCTCGTAAGATTCTCCGGCCGCCTGGTTGTCGTCAAACGGAACAGGAAGATTAGGCCCAGCGATTAACGCGTAAATGTAGCCAGCAATGACAGAAATTATTGATACAACAATTCCCCACATTATGACCATTCCCAAATCAGCACCGAGTTCATTAGCCGCCGCAATTGGTCCTGGTGTCGGAGGAACAAGAGTATGTGTTGCGTAAAGTCCTGTTGAGAGCGCAATTGCCATGACTGAGAGCCTGACTTTACTTCGACGTGCTAAGGATTTGTTGAGCGATGAGAGAATTACGAAGCCGGAATCACAGAAGACGGGAATTGAGACTACCCAGCCGATTAAACTCATAGCTAAAGCCGGACGCTTCTCACCGACAATCTTTAATACGCTGTCAGCCATTGTGAAAGCTGCTCCCGACTTCTCAAGCATTGCGCCGATAATCGTTCCGAGTAAAATTACAATTCCGATGCCTCGACAAGTTCCGCCGAAACCGTTTAATATTGTGTCGAGAACTTTAGCCGGAGCCATTCCGACCGCAAGCCCCATTGCGAGAGCTACAGCAAACAGAGCAACAAACGGATGAAACTTCATCTTAGAGATTAGCAAGACCATTAAGACGATGGCAATTACGAGAATTACAACGAGCATAGAGCCTTGAACCATAGTGAAAAATTTCTCCTTTCAGATTGAGTTAGATTAAACGTGTAAAAGTTTTTGTGAATTGTGAATATCTTGTGTAAAATTATAGCATTCATGAAAACTTTTTATCGCTTGGAATTATTATGTACAAAAGGAGAAAATTTTATGACAGAACTTGAGAAAATGATACGCGGCGAATTATACAAACCTTCAGACCCGGAACTAAGAATGCTCAGGCATAAGGCACATAGATTATGCACGATGTTCAATCAGACTTTCGAGACTGACGAGGAGACACGATGTGCGATACTGAAAGAGTTATTACCAAACTTTGACGACGAAGAAGTATATTTTCAGGGGCCAATTTACTTTGATTACGGGATTAATACTTTTATCGGGAAAAATTTTTACGCAAACTTCAACACGACAATTCTTGATGTCTGTCCTGTAACAATCGGCGATAATGTCATGCTCGGAACGAACGTATCACTCTTAACCGCTGTACATCCATTGAGATACGAAGAACGTAACCCGAAACTTCAGCCAAACGGAGAAATGAGAGTGCTTGAATACGCAAAGCCCATTGTGATCGGCGATAATTGCTGGCTCGCTGGAAGTGTTACAGTTACGGGAGGAGTGAAAATAGGTTCCGGCAGTGTCATCGGAGCAGGAAGCGTTGTAACCCGTGATATTCCCCCGAATGTTCTTGCCGCCGGAGTTCCTTGTAGAGTGATTAAAGAGATTGAGAACTAAAGAATTTCGGGAGGATTTCTTCAAGCTCGTCAAATTTATACTCGCCTACTCTTTCGCCTTCACGGAAAAGCAATGCTCCTCCTGGTGTTCCGGCAATCCCGAATTTTGCGTGTTTAGCTTCTTTCGGACCGTTGACTTCACAGCCCATTACAGCAACGGAAATTCCATCAGGCAATTTCGCTAGCATAGGCTCAACAATTTTTACAAGCCTCATAACGTCAGCACGTCTTCTTCCGCAAGTTGGACATGAGATTAGATTTACGCCGCGAGTTCTAAGCTCTAAGGCCTTGAGAATTTCATAGCCAACTTTAACTTCTCGTTCGGGTTCGTCAGTCAATGAAACTCTGAGTGTATCGCCGATATTCTTCATTAATAAATTCGAGATACACGCCGTGCCTTTCACAATTCCTCCGTCGCCCGGTCCTGCTTCAGTAAGTCCAATATGCATGGGAAAATCCGGGTATGCTTCAGCGATTAACTCATTGGCTTTGACACATTCAGGGACACTTGAGGATTTCGCCGATAAAATTAAATTCGTGAAGTCATTGCGCAATAACAACTCTGCCTGTTCTTTCACAGCGATGAATAATGCTTTTGCCCGGTCTCCTTCTGCTTGGTCAAGTTGAGCTTGAGAGATTGAGCCGCCGTTAGCTCCGATACGAATTACGACTCCGGAATTTTTCGCACAAGCTATGACATCGTTTAACCTGTTCAGAGGCATATTGCCCGGATTAATGCGAATTGCTCGACAACCTGCTTCCATCGCTAAAATCGCAAGTGCCGGGTCAAAGTGAATATCTGCCATGATTACAAGCTGAGTATTATTCACAAGATATTTCAAGTCCTCAGCAAATTTCTTGTCCGGAAGAGCAACACGAGCCATTTCACAGCCAGCGTTAATTAACCTTTCACACTGAGCAAGACATTCTTCATGCTTATCAAGCGAAATTTTCAGCATGCTCTCAACTCTGACTGGAGCGTCCCCGCCGATTGTGAGTGAATTAATTTTTACCTGTCGTTTACTGTTCATAATTTAATGAGTGATGAATAAATTATAGACATCCTTGCAGGTTACAAGTATCATCAATGAGATTAAGACGACGAAACCGGCCGTATGTATCCAGTTTTCGACTTTCTCGGGTAATTTTCGGCGTAAAATCATCTCTAACAGGACGAATAAAATTCTTCCTCCGTCGAGTGCTGGAATTGGGAAGAGATTAAGAATTCCCAAGTTGAGCGCGATTATCGCAATGAACGTGATGAAGTCCCAGAAGCCTGAACGCATTGCCCGTCCTGACATTGAGGCAATTCCAACCGGGCCGGTAACGTCAGCTTCTTGTTGTCCTGTGATTAACTCAGCAAGTCCCCGAAGCATTAAGACCGTCATTTTGTACGTGTAACCTGCTGAACTCCTGAAAGCCTGATAAAGTCCGTAACGTGTATAAGCCGGAGAAATTCCGAGCATTGGCCGGCCGTATTCGTTATTGTTGGGGACTTTGACAGTGAGCGTTAAAATTTCTTCGCCACGCTTAACTTCAAACGTGAGAGTTTCATTCTTCATGCCTTCAGTCCTGATTTTCTCGGACATTTCGCGCCATTTCGTAACGGGGAAATCATTAACCTTCAGAATTTCATCACCGACTTGAATACCGGCTTGTTCGGACGGAAATCCCGGCATAATTTCGCCTATTCGTGTATGCTCCATGTCAAGAACTCCATGACCATAAAGGAACATCGCCATTAAAACGCCAGCGAGAATTAAGTTAAAGAGTGAACCGTTAAGAAGAATGAAAAATCTCTTCCAAGCCGGCTGTTCGTTAAAGCCCATTCCGGGAATTACTACTTCGTCGTCCTCGTCCTCGTTCATTCCGGCCAATCTGCAAAATCCTCCGACTGGTAATAATCTCCATGACCAGAGCATATTATTCTTGCTACGGTGCTGAAGAATTGCGGGCCCCATTCCGA
>CALGHA010000184.1 GCA_937915835.1 uncultured Fretibacterium sp.
TGCCTATACAGTCCTCAAGGTGAAAATCTATTTTAGGTCCGTAAAATGCTCCGTCGCCGGGATTAATCGTGTATGGTGTGTTCGTGCTCTCAAGGGCATTACGTAAAGCACTCTCGGCTTGTTCCCATTGTTCATCAGTTCCCATTGAATCTTCGGGACGCGTTGAAAGCTCGACGAAATACTTAAATCCGAATACTTCAGTGTAAACATATTTATCAAGCTCCATTATGCTCGTAACTTCCTCTTTAATCTGTTCAGGAGTAATATACGTGTGAGCATCGTCTTGAGTGAAACATCGAACGCGCATTAACCCGTGCAGAACTCCGCTTCTTTCGTGTCTGTGAACGCATCCGAGTTCAGCCAATCTCATAGGCAAATCTCTATAACTCCGCAATTGCGTCTTATACACTAAAATACTTCCGGGACAATTCATCGGCTTAATCGCATACGGCTTCTCGTCAATCTCCGTAAAATACATATTTTCCCTGTAATGATCCCAATGTCCGGATCTAATCCAGAGTTCACGGTCGAGAATTTGCGGTGTCTTAATCTCAGTATAGCCGCGCTTGTTGTGTTCACGTCTCCAGAAATCAAGCAGAGTATTCATGATTGCCATTCCCTTTGGATGAAAGAACGGGAAGCCGGGGCCTTCTTCATGCAGGCTAAACAAGTCTAAATCTTTTCCGAGTTTTCTATGATCTCTGAGCTTGGCCTCTTCTAGACGCTTTAAATACGTTTTGAGTTCGTCAGGTGTCGCAAAAGCAGTTCCGTAAATTCTGGTGAGCATTTTGTTTTTCTCGTCGCCGCGCCAGTAAGCTCCTGCGATTGATAATAATTTGAAGTTGTGAATTTTCGACGCGTCCGGAACGTGAGGGCCTCTGCAAAGGTCCGCGTATTCTCCCTGTTTGTAGACTGAGACAGTCGGGACTTCAAGCTCCGAGATTAATTCAGTCTTGTAGGGATCCTGAGCAAAAAACTTCAACGCGTCTTCCTTCGTCATATCCTCGCGAGTAACTTTTTCGCCAGCTCCGGAAATCTTGCGCATCTCAGCTTCAATCTTCGGCAAATCTTCTTCGGTGATTGTTCCCGCAACGTCAACGTCGTAATAAAATCCGTCCTTAATGGCCGGGCCAACTCCGAAATGTGAGCCAGGATAAAGACGTTCGATTGCTTGAGCCATTAAGTGAGCTGTGCTGTGACGTAAAATTTCGAGACCTTCGGGAGTGTCAAGTGTGATTGCTTCAACTTCTCCGCCTTCGTTGGGAACATATGAAAGGTCATGAGCTTCTCCCTTGAACTTTGCGGCGATAACTTTTTTGCTGTCAACTCCGAGTTCTTTCAATATGTCATGCAGAGTTGTCGTATTATATTTCTCAGCAAATGATTTCTTTTCTTCCAACATGAAATACCTTCTTTATGATATAAATATGAAAATTTTGCGTGTAAGAATATCACCGAAACTTTCACACTGCAAGCATGAAGGGTTATTGCTGACGTTGTTTTATTATCCGCTCGATTTCCGACATGATTTTACCGGCCTCAATTTTTGCGCTGGACATTTCGGCATCAGAGAGTTTTGCGAGATTGAATATACCTGCTTCTTCGATTTGCTCTTTGATAGTATACTCTCCTGCACTTCCTCCCAACCAGCCGGAAGCTATCGCGCCAATCGCTACAAGTGGAAGCAAAGGTGCGCCAATAACAGCCCCAATGCCGCCGATTATTGCTCCCGTTACTAATGCTGTATCAGTCCCATTCATGAAATGTTCTTCTATCATTTCGGCAACACAGCACCAAATATAAGAAGTGTAATAGCTCTGTGAAATATTATTTCCGCCGTAAAAATATATTTCAGCAAGTGCATTCTGTGCCGTTTTGCTCCCGTTGTATGCCGCTTTCTCATACCAGTTCACAGCTTCCCGGCTATCTTGTGAAAGATTGGGCCCGCCGTAAAGATACAGGCTCGCGATTCCCAGAATTGCCGCTTCGTTTCCTTTGTCCGCTAACTTCTTGCCCCACTCCGCCGCTGTCTTGTAATCACTCTCTAAATTAGGCCCGCCCTGTCTGTAAAGTCCAGCAAGTGAGAATATCGCTGTCTCATCGTTTTTATTGGCCGCCATCGTGTACCATTTCACAGCTTCAGCGTAATCCTTCGGAACTATTCCTCCTGCCGTGAATTTCTTTTCTCCGAACATGAAAATTGGGCTTCCTTCATTCTTCGGAATTTCTACGCTCACTTTGTCAGCTTTAATTTTCTCTCCTGGCTTTCTTAGTGCTGCCATCTCGTATAAGCTCAATGCGATTGCGTAATCTTTGGAAGAAATTTCACCAGCCGCGTAAATTTTCTCGAGCGTGAAGGTTATTCCTCCGTCTGAGTAAATTTTCCCAAGCGTTAATTGTGCTTCAAGGTCGCCATCATTCGCAAGAGCTTCAATCGTGTCCATTCGTAACGCACTCAACCCGACAAGTTTACGTAACTCTTCCGGCAATGTCGCAAGATTGATTTTTCCCGAATGCATCTGCTCAAGGACTGCTCCGCTGATTTCCTTTTCTGCCCCGAAATTTATGTTAAGCTCGACGCAATTCATTCCCTTCTGCTTATCGCCGAGCACGAAATAAGCTACGCCCGCAAAAAGGTTATCAGCCCAATCTGAACGCGGAGTATTCTCACGGACTGCCGCAATATGCTCTAATGCTTCGGAATTTTTCCCGGACTTCATTGCTTCCTGAACACGAAACTTTTCGGCTTCAAGTTTATACGGGTCATTTCGGAGAATTGGCCGCCAAACTTTATCGAACTCATCATAACATTTTGAGACTTCCTGAATATTCCCGGCTTTTTCGGCTGAACGTGCACGATAAACCCAATACGGCGGGTAAATTCTGAACTCGTCTTCAAGCGCTCGCAGCATATTCAAGCGTTTTTTGTTGTCTTTGTCATTTACGGCCCTGTATAAATCATTCACGCTCTCTTGAACAATTCTATACCCATCGGGCAATTTATATTGACGCATTAAACGCCACGATGAATTTAGAAGTCTGGTTTGAAGGGAGTTATAGCTTTCGCGTTCCTGAACATCAATTTTGTACAATTCTTCCTCGAGATTTTTGCGGGGGCCTTCGGTAATGTCCTGATAAGCGAAATACGACGACATACACGAAACCGCGAAAGTTGTTCCGATTGTCAGGGGATCAATGCCGTATGCTCGGACGTTGTAAAGGGAGTTAATAATTTGCTGATGTTCCCAGTCGTCATAATCTTTTTGAAGATGGGCTGCGGCTTCTCGTGTTAATGTTTTGCCGCTGATTACGTTCATTAGTTCTTGATACAGTTCAATAATCTCGTTGTCCGACTCAATATTGCCGAGCTTCAAATTGCTGATTATGTTTCTGTATTCCATGTCGAGAACGGCGCGGTTTTGTGTGTTAATTATCCTCTGAATTGACACGATTGCCGTATTCAGAGCTAAGACGGTGTGCTGAGGGTCGTAATCTTCAGCAGAACTACTTACAGGGGGGGGGGAACAAAGTTGAAGAGGAGCGCGAGGATTAATATTACGTTGAACTTCTTCATGATAATAATTCCTCCTTGTGAAAATTTTTATTTGTGAAATTTATTATATAGCAATCTTAAGGACATGTGAGCTATTGCCGACATTTGCGGGTGG
>CALGHA010000185.1 GCA_937915835.1 uncultured Fretibacterium sp.
TCGGCTGAACTCGCGACCGTGTGAACTTCTCCGTAAATTTTTGCTTCTTGAGCGGCTTTCTTCGACCATTGGCCTGTAACGATGTAATCAGCAACTTTATTCTTCATCAAGTTCATCGGGACCATTGCGAATTGCGTGCATCCTCCACCCTGAAGAAATAAAACTTTGTAATTATCAGGAATGTTCATTAAGACGCGTAAATTTCTCTCGGCTTCGTCAAGAATATTCTCGAAATCCTTTGAACGATGGCTCATTTCCATTACAGACATTCCGGAAGTTCCGTATTCTAATAATTCGTCGCGTGCTGTGATTAAGACTTCTTCAGGCAAGACAGCCGGGCCTGCACTGAAATTGTAAACTCTGCTCAAACTATTTTTATCTCCTTTCAAGATTTAGTGCCAAAAATGTAATACAACAGTCGTAAAAATCTGAAGTGCACAAAGACCAACAGCAATTATAATTCCCCATTTAGAGAGTTTAATTGACTGAGAACTTTTCAAGTCTTCAATTCGCATGTTAGTAATAGCAAGCGAGTCTTGAAGGCCGTCAATTCTCGCGTCAACTTTCTTCTCTAGACCGTCAATTCTCGCGTCAAGTCTTCGTTCAACTCCGTCAATCTTCGTATCAAGAGCTTTGACTTCTCCTCTAAGGGTTCCAATCTCTCCTTTAAGTTCCCCTATTTGCGCCTTCATGTCGCTGGCTATAGCTTCTTGACGGGCAAGATTACGTTCCATTAGAAGCTCGATACGTTCAAGCTGTAAGTTATGAATTTCAAGCGTTACATATTCGGGTTCACGAACTTCATTCATGATACATTCTCCTTTCTAATATATGTATTATAATTCACTCGTAAAACTTTTCGGTGAGGTGAAAATTTTTCTTGACGCATAAGACTTATTACGACGATTTATATTTGCGCGAGCTTGACGCTGAAGTTATCTCTCAGACTGAACACGACGGGAAATATAATCTCATTCTTGACCAGACAATTTTTTATCCGAGCGGAGGAGGTCAGCCTTGCGACTTGGGATTTATTGACGGC
>CALGHA010000186.1 GCA_937915835.1 uncultured Fretibacterium sp.
ATAAATTGAAGCTGAACGAGGCGGCGACGATTTGGATTCAGCAGCCTTCGAGATAACAAAGCACACAAAAATGAGAAGGTTTATTTTTCTCAGCCTGTTATAATCTTAAAATTATTTTTCAGTTGGAGGTTATGTTTTCATGTCGGAAAATTCACGTGAAACATTCGGAAGCCGTTTAGGATTTATCTTCCTATCGGCAGGCTGTGCAATAGGTCTTGGCAATGTCTGGAGATTTCCTTTCATTACGGGGCAATACGGCGGCGCAGCATTTGTTCTTGTTTACATTCTCTTTCTTCTGTTTCTTGCTTTGCCCATCATGGTAATGGAGTTCGCAGTCGGTCGAGCTTCACAAAAAAGTATGTCGCGTTCATTCAGTAAGTTATGCCCCGAACATAAAATCTGGTCAATCTGGGGTTATATCGGCTGGGCAGGAAATTACATCCTGATGATGTTTTACACCGTTGTAACCGGCTGGATGTTAGCTTACACGTATTATTCTGCGGCAGGAACTCTTGCAGGAATGAACTCTGAAGCTGTCGGAAATTTCTTCGGCGGATTGCTCTCAAATCCCACAGAGTTAGTCTCATGGATGACGCTAGCAATCGTAATCGGAACTGTCGTATGCTATTCAGGACTTCAAAGCGGAGTTGAGCGAGTTACGAAAATCATGATGGCCGGATTGTTAATCATTATGATTGCGCTGGCTGTTCGTGCTGTTACTCTTGAAGGAGCTGACAAAGGACTTGAATTTTACCTTAAGCCGGATTTCAACAAGTTAGTCTCAGAAGGTTTAGGGACAACATTATACGCGGCATTAGGTCAAGCATTCTTCACGTTAAGCATAGGCATTGGCTCAATGGCAATTTTCGGAAGCTATATTAATCGCGACAAAACTTTATTCGGCGAGAGCTTAATCATTACCGGACTTGATACTTTTGTTGCGCTCACAGCAGGATTAATAATTTTCCCGGCATGCTTTGCTTACGGTATTAATCCTGGAGCAGGTCCCGGTTTAATCTTCGTAACTCTTCCGAACATGTTTAACCAGATGCCTAACGGTCAAATTTGGGGAGCATTATTCTTCCTGTTCATGAGTTTTGCGGCACTCTCAACGGTTATAGCTGTGTTCGAGAATATTGTAGCGTGCTATATGGATTTCTTTAACTGGTCGCGTCAGAAGTCTTCGTTAATTATGGGCGTAACAATCTTCTTCTTGTCAATTCCGTGTGCTCTGGGCTTCAACGTTTGGTCAGGATTTCAGCCGCTTGGTCCTGGTTCAGGAGTTCTTGACTTAGAAGACTTTATCCTGAGCAATAATTTACTTCCAATCGGAGCAATCGTGTATTTACTGTTCTGCGTTACTCGTTACGGCTGGGGTTGGGATAAATTCGTTGAAGAGGCTGACGCTGGAGAAGGAGCGAAATTCCCAAGAGGCTTAAGATTTTACTTCACGTATATTTTGCCGGTAATAATGCTCGTAATTCTCGGTGTTGGATATTATCAGACATTTGCGAAATAAAAGCGTTTCATTATGCTATAATTAGCGCAATTCGTAGAGGGAGGTTTATTCAATGACAAAGTATGTATGCACAGTGTGCGGTTATGTTTATGACCCTGAGGCCGGAGATCCGGATAACGGCGTAGATCCTGGAACTGCGTGGGAGAATGTCCCTGAAGATTGGGTATGCCCGTTATGCGCGGTCGGAAAAGATATGTTTGAAGCTCAGTAGAAATTAAGAAATAGAGAAAAAATTCCCCCGTCTCACAACAAGGCGGGGGCTTTATTATGCAAGATTACAGGTTAGCAAGAAGCCACACAAAGCTATAGCCTTCGAGCGTAATTTGTCCGATTGAATTTCCCGTAAATCTTTCGCCCGTAATCATATCGCGATACTCAAACAAGCCGCCTAAATTTTCGTCCGGCGTGAAAGTCTGAGCCTCGTCGCTGAAGTTGAAGAATGCGAGCATTTTTTCCTTCTGAGTTTTCTCGCCATAATACCGGCCAATTCCGAGCACATGATTATTTCCGGTCTCAACAAGCCACGTATCAGCCGAGTTCGAGAATACTGCTTGAGTGTCGCGTAAGCTCATTAACTTTCTTATTGCGCTGAAAATTTTTCCTTCGGGCGTGTTAATGTCATCACGTTTTGCGGCATTGGCCCAGTTGAACGCGCCTCTGTGAACATAACGGCTGTCGGCTGATTTGTCCGGGTCATTGTGATATGAATAATCGTTGAGTTGTCCGATTTCGTCACCGCTGTAAAGTACAGGAATTCCGCTCTGAGTGAACAAGAAAGCATGAAGCATAACATCAAGTTTTATTGCCGCGTCCTTATTCGCACTCTCAAGCCCGCAGAGTGAAGCCGTCGTTCCGCACATTCTAGCGTCGCCGAGTTCCGGAGCATCATTGTACGTCTCGCCTCTTGACGGTGAACCCTTGAAGTCCCCTTTGAAGTAATCGTTCAAGAATTTCTTGTGAGCAACTTCATCAATTCCGAACGTCCTTAAGAAGTCGTAATCAAGTCCCCAGCCAATATCATCATGACAGCGTAAATAATTCTGGAACACGTAAACTTTCGGCAATGCAAATACGCTTGCTAACTGGTGCTTCATTAAGCGGGTATCTTGTGTAGCTACAGTGTGCCACGTGCTGGCCATCGTCGTAACGTTGTAGAGCATGTTGCATTCCGGCTTCTCGACAGTTCCGAAATAAGGCACAACTTTTGACGGCTCCATTACGACTTCACCGAGTAAAAGAGTTCCGGGACAAACGATTTCTGCCGCCATCCTCATAATGCGTACAAGAGTATGAACCTGCGGAAGATTTCTGCAATTCGTGCCGAGCGTCTTCCAGATGTAAGGTACAGCGTCAAGACGAATAATATCAATTCCCTGATTGCAGAGGTAAAGCATGTTCTCGGTCATATCGTTGAAGACTACGGGGTTGCGATAATTCAAGTCCCATTGATAGGGGTAAAACGTCGTCATTACAACTTTTCCGGATTGCTGGTTATACGTGAAATTTCCGGGAGCTGTCGTCGGGAAAACTTCGGGTAAATGCTGCTCAAACTGGTTCGGGATTTCCCAGTTGTCAAAGAAGAAATATCTGTCCTGAAATTCTTTCTCGCCGTTCTTAGCGCGCATTGCCCATTCATGGTCCTCGCTCGTATGGTTCATTACGAAGTCCAAGCATACGCTAATTCCCATTTCGTGGCATTTCGCCGATAAATCCGCTAAGTCCTCCATTGTTCCCAAATCCGGCCGGACCTTGCGAAAATCTGAAACAGCATAACCGCCGTCGCTTCGTCCTTTGGGAGTGTCGAGCAGGGGCATTAAGTGCAAGTAAGTAACTCCGCATTCTTGAATATAATCAAGGTGAGACTTTATGCCCTGAAGATTTCCGCCGAAACACTCAGTGTACATCATCATTCCGAGCATATCGTTTCCGGCGTACCAAGTTGGATCATTTTCGCGGGCCTCGTCGAGTTCACGGAGAAGGTCATTGCGTGAGGACCAGCATTTTTGGAGCATTGAGCAGAAGTAATCGAAGGCCTGTTTGTCGCTGCCGTAGAGTTCGTAGTACAACCATTTTAGCTCGTCGTAGTGTCGGGCGAGCCTCGTCTCAAATTCATTCATGCAAACGAATCTCCTTTTTTAATTGGAATTTTGGCAACAAGTATAACAATAAAACTCTATCAACGCACAAGAAATTTTCTCAGTTCTTCCCTCAAATATTCGTATCTAGCTTTCTTCTCGGAATTGGCAAAATGTTTCTCTCGTGATTGCTCCGGATTGTTCGTGTAATCTAGCTTCTCACCTTGAAATTGTTCACTAGTCAGGTCAAAAATTTTCCCGTCCACGACGTTATAACAATGAAAATTTCCCTCGCTCCTAAAAATCCCGTGAACTTCTCCGCCGAAAATATCCTGAGCAAGAAATGACGTAATCGAACATTGGCCGACGGTGATATTCTCTTCGCTCCATTTAGGACGTAATCTCGACGTACAGGAATATTCACACCAGACGTTTAATAATGCATCGTATAAATCACAGGGCGTGTTTATCCCTCTGAACTCGTCGTTGAGCGCGTGAATGCTTTCTGAATTTTCCCAGCCGTAAAATTTATATTTTTTCGTCATCTTTCATTCTCCCACTAATACCGCCACTTAAACGGAGGCTTTGTATAGCCGTAATAAATTTCGCTTGAGCCCGTATGTTCAGCCCATTGACGATTGCCGAAGTCATAATGCCACCATTCCGATGAATAATTCGTGAAGCCGACTTGTTCCATTACTCGTTTCAATGTCATTCTGTTCGTGTGAGCTATTGCGTTGTGTTTATCTTCGAGCTTATCAGCGTAAAAATCAGTCCGTGAATATTCTTCTGTCTCGTCGAAACTTCCTCCCATCGGTAAATAATGCCCGAACTTGTCAGCAAGCGTTAAGTCGATTGCGCCGCCGGTTAAATGTCCTGAAACGTTTTCATCCTCTTTTGACGGAACAGCCACGAAAATTTTTGTCTGGTTATATGCCTCATCGTCGTTCAAACCTTTAGCTTTCAAGCGCGAAAATAATATGTTGAATAATTCCGATTGAAGCTCATATGAACGCCAGCCATCCCATACAACAAAACGCAATCCTTCGGGTAAACTTTCAGCCGCAACTAATAATCTCTCGTAAACACTCTCACGAAGCCAAATATCCGAAATACTGCCTCTTAAGCCCTCGCCGAAATACCAGCTCCGCGCTAAAATTTTCTCTGGATAAAGGTTTGCTTGCACTAATGGCTCATGATTTTTCGTGAAGTTCATTTAATCTCTCCTTAACTTTAAGTTCACATTATTATAATATTTTTATGAGGTGATATTAATGCAGATTAAACGGGGCGGAGTTGTCTCAAAACTTCTTGAGGGCGTAAAAATTCCGCGAATGTTCAGAGCTAAGCAAGTTTTTCCGCGAGAAACAATTAAACCTGAGGATATTCCGGCAAAAGTTTTCTCGGAGCTTTCACGTGAGCCATTCTCAAGCAAGATTAAACCGGGAATGCAGATTGCCATCACAGCAGGAAGTCGAGGCATAGCCAACGTCGCAATAATCACACGGGCAATCGTCGATTTCGTCAAGAGCAAAAACGCAATCCCCTTCATAGTTCCAGCAATGGGCAGTCATGGAGGAGCTACAGCAGAAGGTCAGCTTGAAGTTTTAGCCGGATATAATATTACTCCGGAGACAATGGGCTGTGAAATTCGTTCAAGCATGGAAGTTGTCGAACTCGGAATGTCAGACTCAGGCCGAAAAGTTTTCATCGACAAGAACGCCTATAACTCCGACGGAATAATTATCTCGTGCAGGCTTAAACCTCATAATGCCTTCAGAGGAGCTTACGAAAGCGGGCCTTGCAAGATGATGGCGGTAGGACTTGGCAAGCAAAAAGGAGCCGAACAAGTTCACAGCGACGGAATGGGAAGAATACACATTAATATTCCCTCAATCGCTAAAGTCGTAATCTCAAAAGCTCCCGTCCTCTTCGCAATCCCATCAATCGAGAATGCTTATGATGAAACCTGTAAAATCGAAGCTATCGACGCAAAAGATATTCTGACGAGAGAGCCTGAACTCCTCAAATTCGCGTTTACTCAGATGCCCTCGCTTTTAGTCGGTGAATGTGATGTGCTTATAGTTGACGAGACAGGAAAAAATTACAGCGGAACAGGAGTTGACCCGAATATTACCGGGACATTCTCAACGGAATTTGCAACGGGCGGCGTGAAAGTTCAACGTACGTGTTTTCTGGACTTGAGCGAAGAAAGTCATGGAAATTCTCTCGGCGTCGGACTTGCGAACGTAATAACCAAGAAATTTTTTGACAAGATTGATCCGGAAAAAATGTATCCAAACTGCATAACGTCAACAGTTTTAGCAAGCGCAAGAATTCCCTGCGTCGTCGCCAATGACAAAGAAGCAATCCAAATGTGTATACGAACCTGCACAGGAATTGACAAAGATAAAGTTAGAGTGATAAGAATTCCTAATAGCCTTCACATCGGAAATATCATGTTGAGTGAAGCATATTATGACGACGTGAAAGCTGGAAGATGGCCGGGCTTAAGCGTTTTGTCCGAACCTGAAGAGTTAATCTTTGACGCAAATGGCGATATCAATACCCCCTCGCTCTAAGACAAGGGGGCTTTCTTAATTCCTTAATCCTTAACTCCCATTTTCTCGAGCGCTCCGCCTTTGAAGTTGTCGTAGATTGAGTAACCCAAGAAAATCACGATTAATGCCCAGATTACTAATGCAATTGGCCTCTGGAAAAATACTGCAAGATTGTAATTATTTCCCTTCACAGCCTCGATAAAATATTTCTCTAAGTCCTTGCCGAGAATAAATCCGATTAAGAACGGAGCCGTCGGAAGTCCTACCTTGTTCATAACGAAGCCGACAATTCCGAAGAGTAACAAGCACCAGACATCAAACATTACGCCCGAACGCGTCGCATAAGCTCCAACAATGCACATAAGCAATATTACCGGATACATCCTTGCGCTCCGAACCTTTACGACATTTGATATTAACTTTATCGGGAAGAACATTACGACGAACATTAAGATATTGCAAGCTAATAATGCCCACAAAATTTGGTTCCAGATATCAGGATTTTGGCTGATGAATAACGGCCCGACTTGAATACCCTGAAGCAAAAACGCGCCAATCAAAACAGCTGTCGTAGCATCTCCGGGAATTCCCAATGAAAGCAACGGCACTAAGGCTCCACCGGTCAAGCCATTGTTCGATGATTCTGACGCGATTAATCCCTCAGGTGCTCCTTTACCCATTAAATCAGGATTCTTTGAGAAACTTTTCGCCTGACTGTAAGCAATTAATGATGCCGCGCTTCCTCCAACTCCGGGCAGAATTCCCATGAATGTACCAAGTAATGACGAACGAATTACATTTACAAATTGGCCTTTGAAGTCACTTAATGAGAACTTACGCGCTCCCTCAACCGTAACTCCTTCGTCTAAGTTATTGCTTTGCATTCCCTTTTCGGCTTCCTGGAACATCTGAGCTATCGCGAACAGTCCTATCAATAACGGCAGAAGCTGAAATCCGCTCCGTAATTCGTTCTTGAGCATTTCCGGAACCATTCGCATACGGTTATTCATTGAAAGTTCACCGACGAGGCTTAATAACACTCCCAAGAAACCCGCGAATACTCCCTTTGTCATTGAACCCTTCGAGAGTGCCGCTATAACTGTCATTGCAAAAAGGATAATCAAGAATTTTTCGATCGCTGAAAATTTAATCGCCATTCTCGCCAATGGAGGAGTTAATAAAGCCAGAACGATTAATGAGATTATTCCGCCGAAAAATGACGCTGTAATTCCAATTTTTAACGCACGTTCACTTTCTCCGCGTCGTGCCATCGGGTAACCGTCAAAGCCCGTACATACACTTGAAGGAGTTCCGGGAACGTTGATTAAGATTGCAGGGATTAAGCCGCCTGAAATTCCGCCGACGTATAAGCCAAGCAATAAATACAATGCAGGAACGAGCTTAAACGCGTAAGTCATCGGAAGAAATACAGCAACTGCCATTGTAGCCGTCATTCCGGGAATTGCTCCGAAGATTATTCCGACCGCCGTACCTAAAAGCGCAAGACTAAGATTTAATAACATGATTAATTTTTCACCTGCCTAATTTTTACGGAAGAGTTATGTTGAAGACCTGGAAGAATAAATACCAAACTCCCCATGATCCGGCCAATGCTATAATCGCTGAGATTAATACACTCTTGAACTCAAAAAGTTTTCCCGGCTTCATCTCGAATAAAACGTTGAACAGGAAAATAAATATTACGCTCGCCCAAGCAAAATGAAGTATTGGAAGCGCAATAATATACAGAATGAATAATATTAACGAGCCCCAGAGTTTTACTTTGTCGTAATTGGGCCTGAAAAAATGATAACCCTTGAAGTTAATGAACGGGGTTCCGTCTTTCTTACACTTAATCGCGCGCTGAATGAGAATTATCACAAAGAGAATTGCACATATCCAGCCGATTAAATACGGGAAAAACAAGTGCATGTTACGAATTTTAAGCCATTCCCTGAGAAACTGCTGCAATTTTATACACCTCTCTTAATATTAAAAGCCCCCCCGTTTCATTGAGGAGGCATAAATTTTTCGCGTGAATTACTCTAAATCTTCAATGTTCGGAGCGGCCGAAAGTACGTTCTTGATAGCATCGCGCTTTGCGTAAATAAATTCTTTGGCTTCTTTGCTGGATAACGTGTTGCCGGCATAAGTCATCTTCGCCATATCTTCCTGGAACTGAGGATCTGCCTGCATCTTAGCAACTGCTTCGTCGAGTTCAGCGACTACATTATCAGGCGTTCCCTTCGGAAGGTAAATCAAGAAATCCTTTGAGAAGTATAACGGTTTGCCTTCCATCGTAATTCCCATGTCGCCGTAAACAGGAACATCATCGCGGCCGGGAATTCTGTCCATAATTCCGACGTATCTTAATGCTAACTGCTCATCAACGCCCTCTTTCGTGTACTGAAGGAATGAGCTGTAATCGCCGAAAATTACGTCTGCGTTGTTGTCCCATAACTGCTGAAGTTTCGTATCAGTTGAGCCGCCGAGAACAAATCTGAGCTGGTTAGCTACGTCCTCTCCGTATGTATCTTTCAACCAGACGTAATAAATCACGAATGCAAGGTTACTGACACTTCCGAGTTCGACTGAAAGTCTGACGGTTCTATTCGGGTCAGCTTTGAGCCATTCCGCCATTTCCTTCATGTCCTTGTAAGGAGCGTTGGTTTTTCCTGCAAAGCATGAGCCGGGATTTTGTCCTACGCGCGGGCCGATGACCATGTTCTCAAGATCATATTCTTCGCCGTAACTTCCGAATAAAACTCCGAGATATGTCATGTCATGGAAGATCATGAAGGTCATTCCGTCGGGAGTAGCTGTGCGGATTGTCGCGAAGGCTTCATTTGCTCCGATTGGGTCAACTTTGGAATTGCACTGCAAATACTTCTGCAAATAGCGATTAACGATGTCTGCAACCATGTAGCTGTCGCCGGATACTGCTGTCGAGCCTATCACGATACGAACTCGCTGGCCTTCATAAACTGCGGCATTAGCAACAGGAGCGAAACAGAACACGAACAACAAAATAGAAGCGATTAATCTTCTCTTTGACAAGGTAAACCTCTCCTTACTAAAATATTTTGATGAAACTTTTAAATTTGGTTGGATTAAGCATTATTTTATCATAGTCCGCTAAAATGAAAACGCGATTTTTCACAGCCCCATAATCTCAGGTATCGTTGTCGTCAAAAATGGGAATGTAATTATTATCATCTGCACAATCAACGTTACGATTATGAACGGCCATATTTTACGGAATAACTCGCCGATTGGTATATGTCCTAAAGCCGCGACAATGTAATTGCAAGCTCCGACTGGTGGAGTGATTAAGGCCATTGTAACGTTGAGCGTCATTACTACACCGAACTGAAACGGATTAATCCCCGCACGAATTGCAAGAGGCGTGAAAATCGGAGTTAACAGCGTCAGCACAGCAACTTCCTCCATGAACATGCCTATCACAAATACAATCATGCTGAGAACTATCATTAACAGCCACGAATGAGCGAGCAAGCCTGAATTTATGATTAATGAGCTGAATGCTTGAGTTACACGTTCATATTTCAAGTACCAGCCGACGACCGAAGCCGCTCCCATGATTAAAAATATTG
>CALGHA010000187.1 GCA_937915835.1 uncultured Fretibacterium sp.
CATGCTTTGTGTAAAAAGTTGAGCTATGTTAAGAGTTATAGACTTGGCGGAGAAGGTGAGGGCGGTTTTGGAGTTACGATTGTGGAGTTCAAATAGTGAAAAAATTTTGACACGTTAAATCTTTGCATGTAAAATACACAAAAATTCAAGTGTAAAGGAGATTCGCAAAATGTTAATGACAGCACTCGCACTACTCACAGAACGTACTGCGGATCTTCGGGGTGCGTCTGAATAATAACGCGCTGAAAAAATTTTAGCAATCAACACCGGGATCTGATGAAATGAAAAATTTTTGTCAGACCCGGTTTTATTTTGCACAGGAGGATTATTAATGAATAATGTAAAAATTTTCGACACAACATTACGCGACGGTGAACAGTCTCCCGGCTGTAGCATGAACTTGAGCGAAAAAATCGTAATGGCCCGTCAGCTTGAGAAACTTGGAGTTGACATAATCGAGGCAGGATTTGCGATTGCTTCACCTATGGATTTCAAGAGTATTCAAGCTATAGCCTCAGCCGCTCCGAAATGTGTAATAGCGAGTTTAGCCCGTGCGAACACGAAGGATATAGATATGGCGTGGGAAGCTGTGAAAGAAGCTCAGAAGCCGCGCATTCACGTATTCATTGCGACCAGCGACGTTCACATGCAATATAAATTGAGGATGTCTCGTGAACAAGTTTTGCAGACGATTACGGACATGGTGAGCTACGCTAAAGCGAAATGCGACGACATAGAGTTTTCCGCCGAAGACGCTTCACGTTCGGACCGTGAATTTCTCGCAAAGGCCTTCTCAAACGCAATAGCTGCCGGAGCAACGACGATTAACGTTCCTGACACAGTAGGTTATTCAACGCCGCAAGAGATGAGCGAGCTTATAAATTATCTTCGTGAACACGTTGAAGGAATTGACAAGGTTGATATTTCCGTTCATTGCCATAATGATTTAGGAATGGGCGTTGCTAATTCTCTCGCTTGCGTTAAGGCCGGAGCAACTCAGGTTGAATGCACGGTAAACGGTATCGGTGAACGCGCTGGGAATGCAAGCCTTGAAGAGATCGTGATGGCAATTCGGACGCGAAAAGATTTTTACGAGGCTGAGACGAATATTAATACACGCGAAATTTACAAGTCAAGCCGTTTACTCAGCAACATAACGGGAGTTCCGATTGCTCCGACTAAGCCGATTGTTGGTGCGAATGCTTTTGCTCACGAGGCGGGAATTCATCAGCACGGAATGATTACGAACGCTCAGACTTACGAGATTATGAACCCTGACGAAATCGGAGTTCCTCACAGGGCTTTAGTTCTCGGCAAACATTCGGGCAAGCACGCAATCCGTGAGAGGCTCGAAAGCATGGGCTATGAAATTCCAGACGAGGAGCTTGAAGATATTTTTGTTCGTTTCAAGAAATTGGCCGACCAGAAGAAGACGATTACGAGCTCAGACCTTGAGGCATTAACACTTCATCGTTCGCGAATAACGAAACCTGAGGAATTCAAAGCGTCGTCATGTCATTTAGTCAGTCATTCGATAACTTCAGGAAGCGACATTCCGAAGATTTCATACGTGAAACTCAGCAAGGATAATAACGTTCTCGAAGGTGTTGAATACGGAGCAGGCCCGCTTGATGCTGCGTTTAAGGCCGTAAATAAAATGCTCGGAATTGAAGCGAGACTTGCGGATTTCAGTATTCGTGCAGTTACTGAAGGTGAGGACTCAATCGGTGAAGCTGTCGTGAAAGTTGCGAGTGCTACGACCGGTGAAGTTTACACTGGAACGGGAATTTCTACGGATATTGTTGAAGCGTCGTTGCAAGCATACATCAACGGAATTAACAAGATGTTTGAGGCTGGAGAGTAAAAACACACAGGATATTTATACTCGATAAAAAATGAAACAAAAGACCTATACACGATAAATAAATAAAACGTGAACTCTGTATTTATCAAAGGGAAAAAAACGCCCTCACTATGCTCCCACCCTCCCACCCCGCATAGTGAG
>CALGHA010000188.1 GCA_937915835.1 uncultured Fretibacterium sp.
AAAAAGTTTAAGCCTCCAAGTAAAATTTATTTTCTGCGTATAGTATCACAAAAATAATAAACAAAACCCCTCCGGCCAATTTTTACTAAACCAGAGGGGCAAAAAATTTTCTAATTCCGCAAAATTACTTCAGGACACCTAACGCCGCATGAGCCGCCGCAATTCTCGCAACTGGAACTCTGAACGGTGAGCAGCTCACATAATTAAGTCCGACTTGATGACAGAACGCAATACTCGCAGGATTTCCGCCGTGTTCTCCGCAAATTCCGATTGACATATTCGGGTTAACGCTTCGGCCTTTCTCGACTGCCATTTTCACTAATTGGCCGGGGCCGTCACGGTCGAGTTCAGCAAACGGGTTCTCCTTGAATACGCCTTTATCGATATACTGGAACAAGAATTTATTCTCGGCATCATCGCGCGAATAGCCTAACGTCGTCTGTGTTAAGTCATTAGTCCCGCATGAGAAGAACTGTGCATATTCGGCTAACTGGTCAGCAACAAGTGCCGCTCTTGGAAGCTCAATCATCGTTCCAACAAGATAATTAAATTCTACTCCGCTGGCTTTCTTGACTTCTGCCGCTATTCTATCAGCCATCTCACGGAAGAACTTCATTTCAGCTTTCGTGCCTACAATCGGTATCATAACTTCGGGTTTCACAACAACGCCCTGTTTCGTAAGCTCAACGACTGCCTCGAAAATCGCGTTCATCTGCATCTCGTAAATTTCCGGGTAAATCATTCCAAGTCTGCAGCCTCTGAAGCCTAACATTGGGTTATTCTCGTGAAGCTGGTGAATCTTCTCGAGAACGTTATTGAGCTTCTTTGCCTCTTCAGGTGTCGCTGTCTTGAGAGCTTCTAAAACGTTCGGTTCTTTCGGAAGGAACTCATGAAGCGGCGGGTCAAGCAAACGAATTATTACAGGCAGGCCGTCCATTGCCTTGAATATTCCGATGAAGTCTTCTTTCTGCATTACCTTGAGTTTTGCGAGTGCCTCAGCACGGGCCTTCTTGCCTTCCTCTCCGCCTTCTCCGAGCGCAACAATGAGGCTCTGCATTACCGGCAATCTGTCAACTCCCATGAACATATGCTCAGTCCTGCAAAGTCCAACGCCCTTAGCTCCGAAATCACGAGCACGTTTTGCATCTTCAGGAGTATCCGAGTTTGTCCAGACCATTAATTTAGCGTTTTCGTCGGCCCAAGTAAGAATTTTCTTGAAGTCCTCGCTGAAAGTTGCATCAACCATTTTTGCCTCGCCAGCTAAGAAGTTTCCTGTTGTGCCGTCAACTGTTACCCAGTCGCCCTTTTTGAAAACTCTATCGCCGACGGTTAAAGTCTCAGCCTCAAGGTTAATTACGGCCGCTTCACATCCGCAAACTGCCGGCTTGCCCATTCCGCGAGCAACAACAGCAGCGTGTGAGGTCATTCCGCCTCTTGATGTTACGACACCTTGAGACGCGAATAAACCGTGAATGTCGTCCGGACTTGTCTCAGGTCGCGCGAGAATTGTAGGCTTGCCCTGACGCCCCCATTCTTCGGCTTCATCAGCACTGAACACTAACATTCCTGCTCCTGCACCAGGTGAGGCCGGAAGTCCTTTTGTGATTACGTCCTGTTTCGCGTCCTTGTCAACCTGACGATGCAATAACATTTCGACCTGCTCAGGAGATACACGAGTTACGGCCGTCTTAGTGTCGATTAAGCCCTCGTTAACCATGTCAACAGCTACTTTCACGGCTGCGCTTGCTGTTCTCTTGCCGGCTCTGGTCTGAAGAAGGAATAATTTTCCGCGCTCAATCGTAAATTCAACGTCCTGCATATCATGATAAGTCTTCTCAAGATGGCTCGTTAATTTGCAAAGTTCCTTGTAAATCTCCGGCATTTTTTGCTCAAGTTCAGCAATAGGCATAGGCGTTCTGATACCTGCAACAACGTCTTCACCCTGAGCATTGATGAGGAATTCGCCGTAAAGTTTGTTTTCGCCTGTTGACGGATTACGTGTGAAGCATACTCCGGTTCCGCAGTCATCACCGAGATTTCCGAAGATCATTGCGATAACGTTTACTGCTGTTCCGAGACTGTCGTCAATCTTGTTAATCTTCCTGTAAGTTACGGCTCTGGGAATATTCCAGCTCTTGAAGACTGCTTCGATTGCGCGGCGTAACTGGATCCAAGGATCTACAGGGAAATCATTACCGGTTGCATTCTTGTAGATTGCCTTGTACTCAACGATTAACTTTTCGAGATTTTCCGCCGTAATCTTGTAGTCCTGTTTTGCGTCAGTAATTCCCTGTGCGTCGCGTGCTCTTGCTAATGCCGCTTCGAACAAGTCAAATTCTACTTCATCAACAACGCTTGAGAACATCTGAATAAATCTTCTGTAGCTGTCGAAAGCAAAACGCTTATTCCCTGAACTCTCAGCAAGTCCCTTCACTGTCTCGTCGTTAAGTCCGAGATTTAAGATTGTCTCCATCATTCCAGGCATTGAGATAGGCGCGCCGGAACGTACAGAAACTAACAAGGGATTTTTAGCATCGTTGAACTTTTTGCCGGTTTCAGCTTCGAGTTGAGCGACTGAAGCCTTAACATCTCCCCAAATTTCGTCCATAATCGCAGGATCCTGCATGTATTTTCTGCAAACGTCCGTTGTGATTACGAAACCTGCCGGAATTGGAAGATCAGCTTGCTTCATCTTGCAGAGGTTAGCTCCTTTTCCGCCGAGAAGCTTACGATTTTCGCCGTCGCCGTCCTTAAGATTATAGACGTAGCGTTCTGTGGGCATGATAAATCACTCCTAAATAAAATTTTTCTTACTGGTTTGGATTGCTAATAAATTATAGAGAATTTTGCGTAAAAAATCATTTCGTTATTTCAACTAGTTATGCATAATCATGAAAATTAACTCAATCTGTAAAAACTTAGCCGTTTATCGCAACAGGTCATAAAGTTGCTTATCTCAAATCGTGTTATAAGCGTCGATTTTCGCTCCCTCCCTCCAGCTACGCGCAACGACACATTCGGTGTCCTTGCCCCACCCCGCTCAATCCGACGCTGTAAAACCAACAAATAATTTCTTGCATAAAAATATAA
>CALGHA010000189.1 GCA_937915835.1 uncultured Fretibacterium sp.
CATACTTTGCTGTAGACGTTCCGGCCGGTACGGGAATTTTCGGGGCATATGCTCCTCTTGTAGGCTCTCGTGTTACGGTTGAACATGACGGTATCGAACATGAACTTGACGAAGCTCCGAGTGAGAATGACACTTTAATAATTCGCACGGGACTTCCGAACGGGCAAAAGTTTTACATGCTTGACATTGAGAACAGGCCGGGCGGAAGAGTTATTGCTTACGGCGAAAAAGCTCCGGAAGTTGTTGCTCGTGTCATGCACCCTGCAACTGGAATCGGGAGATTTGGAGGCGGCGAGTTTCAATCGAACGGGAGAATTAGAGCGTCTCACGCTGGAGTTATCGACATCAAGACGGCCGAACGAGGAATAACCGGAGGAATTCAGATTATGCCGCTCAAACACGCTTTGACCTCGCCGGAAATGGCCAATGCCTGGAAAATGACACAATGGATAATTATTGCTCCTCTTCCGAATAAACCTGACCTTGAAGGCTCAGAACCGTTGTTCAAGAACTCGTTTTTGCCCGGAGCTCAGCTTGATGATAAATTGCCTGACATCTGGAGCCATTACGGAAGAAGGCCATTAATCATTTGCAGACGAGACGGAGGAGCTTGGGAATTTTTGCCGGAAATTTCTGGACGAATTGATGACGGCTTAAAGGACGTTACACACTTGAGATTATATTTTCCGCACTGGAAGTAATGAGCTTCATTCACTCCTGAGCATCTCAATATTCATCGCCATTACATTAAGCATCTTCGCCGAGTTCTCCATAATGTCAATGGCGTTCTTCGTGTTCATCTCAACGAACGTGATTAAATCTTCTTTGCTTATCTTCATCACTAACATATCACTAAACGCTACAACCGTGTAAATGCTTGGATTACCGGTTAATACTGAATATTCCCCGAAGCATTCACCTTCAGCCATGCTCGCAAGAACATACTCATCATCCGTGCCGTAATTGAACCAGCATACAGCAGAGCCGGTTATAATCTTATACATCACGCTGTTAGTCTCGCCCTCACGCAGAATAATATCATCGGCCGAAAATTTTTGTATCTTCATTCGTGCATTGCTGATACCCTTTGCGTTTCTAGCAGCTTCGTCCGCAATTTTATCTGTCTCGTCATAGTCAAGTTTATTATTCTCAAGTCGAATACAGCCGCTCACGTTCGGATGCAAAAGCGCGTTTTCATCGAGAAAATATTTCTGCATGAACTCTGTATCACTGTTAATGATTATCATCAAAATTTTTGTCTGGCTCAAATACTGGTCGATTGCGTCCTTGAACATTTTCATGAACAAATCATCACGCTTCACAGGTGCAGGAAACTCATGAAGAACAAGCACAAGCCGCTCATCCTTTCTGTTCTTGCCCTGCTCGTTAATTGCTATGTACTTAAATACGCTGCTCCATGAAGTTAAAGGTTCAGCGCCGGGCTTCTCGTAATGGCCTTGAACTCTCTCCGCAAAATTCTTCTGGTCAATCATGTCTTTACCGGAAGCCTTGAAGAATATTCTTCTTTTCCAGCCGCAAAACTCCTGAACAAGCATAGTCTTTCCTGAGCCTTCAGGTCCGTAGACTACAAAAAGCTGAAAATTTCCCTGCCTATAAGCCCCTTCAAGTTCTGAAAGCTCCTGTTGATACTCGGCCAGTTTCTTTTTACGTTCCTCCTGCTGTCTTTGCTGTTCGGCTTTACGCTGGGCCAATTCCTTTTGACGTTCGGCACGTTCGAGCATTTCCCTTTGAAAGTCCCCAAACTCTTTTTGTCCTTTCATAAGCATAATTAATCTCCCCTTTATTCGTGTATGTCCTTGCGTATCTTGAGAACGTTATTATTGTCGATATATTCATAAGATACCGAGTTCATGCTCTGTTTTACGATGTAAATTCCAAGTCCGCCTATATCCCGTTCTTCGGCACTGAGGTTAATATCAGGGTCAGCGTGTTCAAGGGGATTATACGGTGTCCCGTTGTCAGTAAATGTAATTTCCACGTCCTTGCCAAAATTATGAATATGAATGTTCGCCATGCCTCCGCCGGTTTCTTCGTTGTAAGCGTAATGCGCGATATTCACAAAGATTTCTTCAACAGCAAGCTCAATCTCAGAGATAAACGACGCAGGACAGCCCCATTTTTCGAGATATTCATCAACGAAAGCGATAACGTCATGAAGTTTATCAATTTTCGCTTCAACAGTAAGTTCATGATGACGGCCGAAGAATTGTAAACATAACATAGTTAAATCATCGAATTGCGGAGCTTCTCCGGTGAAATCCATAACCGCTTTCTTCATTATGCTTAAGACTTCGCTTGACGGGGCATTAATCGTTTTGTTGAGTTCATTTATCATCCTGTCAGCGCCGTAAAGTTCCTTGTGAATATTCGTAGCTTCAGTAACTCCGTCAGTATAGAGATAAATCGTGTCAAGGTCCTTAAGCGTGAACTCGTCTTCCGTGAACTCCATATCTTCCATGATTGCGACCGCGATATTCTGCATTGTCCCTAAAAGCTCGTATTTTCCTCCTGCTCTTCTGACTGCCGGAGGTTCATGTCCTGCGTTTGAAGCCTTAACAAGTCCGGTTGAGAGTTCTAAAATTCCGAGCCACACAGTTACGAATAAAGAACTGTCATTGCCTTCGCATAACTGGTTGTTGACGTCGTAAAGAATTTCGCCGGGAGTTCCACCAATCAATGTTCGGTTCTTGATGAGCGTCTTAGCTATGACCATGAATAAAGCTGCCGGAACTCCTTTTCCCGAGACATCAGCCATGACTAAAGCTAAATGGTCGTCGTCAATCATGAAGAAGTCAAAGAAATCACCGCCGATTTCCTTTGCAGGATGCATAGTTGCGCACAAGTCGAAAGCCTCATGATTAAGGTACGGAGGAATTATTTTCGGGAGCATGTCAGCTTGAATTTGAGCCGCAATGTTCAGTTCTGCTCCAATTCTCTCTTTCTCGGCCGTAACGTCAGCAAGATTAGCAATATATTCTCTGAGTGATGCCGTCATTCCGTTGAAGTGTTTCGCCAGGTCTCCGATTTCATCATTGCTGATAACTTCTGCCCTGTGTTCAATATTTCCGCCGCTGATTTTATCGACATCATTGCTGAGCTTATGAATAGGACTTACGAGTTTTTCGGAGAATTTTTTACCTGCAAGCTGAACGACCATATGAATTATTAAGAATGAAAACAGTAGAATAGTTAAAGCGAAATCAACATTTTCAAATATGTAAGCGAGCGGAGAAAGTACAAGATTTTTCGGCATCTTTATATACAGCTTCCAGCCAGTTGACCTGATAGGAGTATAAGCATAATACATGTCGCTGTCTGAGAGTTTTACGCCGGTTCGTCCTAAGAGTATTTCATTGACGATGTCAGGAGTTATATCAACGTCGCCTGATAATATGTCGGCTTCTGGTGAATTGGCCTGTTTGTTGTTAATAATTTTTCCGGCTTGGTCAACGAGAAAAGCATATGCCCCTCTTCCTAAGTCCATATTTACAATTTCGCGGTAAAGGTCATGTATTAATATATCCAATCCCAAAGTTCCGGCAAAATCTCCTTCAGCGTTATAGAATGGAGCAAAGACAGTTATCATTTTACCGCGCCCGTAATGGTCGTAATAAATATCCGTGAAACCTGTTCTTTGTATTTGAGCGCACTTTGAATACCATGAAGCTCCTGTAAAGTCGTAATATACTTCGCTTTTTCCTTCTTGGGGCACTGAAAGATCCGAATGTGCATCATAAGTCATCAGAAAACCTGATTTAGCGGCAAGAAATATGCTGACTTCGCTGTGTCCCTTCATGAACGGTGCCCATATTTGCTCGACATTTCCCAGAAGGGAGCATTCTTCTTTGAAGTCTTCATACTTTATTTCTTCACTGCGTACGGTCCTTAGCATTACGAAATGTCCGGCATTCTCAGCTTTTGGCGGGAAAACTTCATTTGAGACGAACTTTGACGGGTTGCAATAAAGGAAGTTGATGTAATCCGCAAACATATTCGCATAGCCTACATATTTTCTCAGTTCGGAGTCCGCAAATCTGGCTTTGTCCTTTATCGTGTTGTACAAATTCGTCTCCATCTGGGTAATGAGGATTTCTTGATTTTTCCTCTTGACGTTGAAGATGCTGATAACCGCAATTACACTAGTAATCAGCAAAGCCGCGAATGCTACGCTTACGACAAGCCGCCTAATTTTCTTGCCGATGGGATTTCTGATGTCTTCACGACGCAAATTTTTCATGTTATTAACTGGATTATTTCTTATGCAACAAGCCTTCGAGTTTGCTTGCATATGGGACTTCTAAATGTCTTCATGACGCAAATTTTTGATTAATTACTCACTTCACTCAATCGTCAGAATTTTTTTGAAGCCTGTAACCTCAAACACTTTGAGAACTTCAGGGACAAGACGCTTTATTATCATAGTTCCTTGTTTACGCATGGTTTTCTGGGCCAGCAATAGAACCCTAAGCCCTGCTGAGGATATAAACTCGAGAGCCGACATGTCGAACACTAAATCTTTGACACCGTTTAAGCCTGTTTTTATCTCAGTTTCAAGTTGAGGGGCTGTTGTTGAGTCGAGTCTGCCTTCGAGTGAAAATGTGAGTGAATTTTCTGATAAGGTCTTGTCGATTTTGAGCATAGTAATATCGGAAGCCGCCATAAATATTAAATTAACCTCCCTAATATTGTAGTCTATTATTGTTGGCGAATTTATTATAGCAGTGGACGAAACTAAATCAATGATAAGTAAACGCTTTAATCAGCTTAAAAAGTAAGTGATGAGGTCAAGAACAAAATCAACTTGTGAGGAATCTTTTACGCCTGTCTTGCACCAAACAGCAAAATGTTCACAGTTATTTAGCGCGAGATTATAGCCTCCTTGTCCGAGTTTGCTTCGAGCACGTCTGATTGTTTCGTTGCCGTCGTAAAGGTGATAATTCTGAAGCCTGATTTGCTTTATCATCTGCCATAACTTGAATAATCCTTGTTTCTCTCTCAGGCCATGAGAGTTTATCTGCGGACGTTCGGGGAACTTGCAGACCGTAAAATTTTCGGCACCGTTCAGGAATTCTTCAAGCGAAGTCTCACGAACAATGCCGTTAAAGTCGTTAGGGCCTGTTGCGCCTGTATAATGGATGACGTGATTATTATCTTTCACGAAAATTCCGTAATGGCTGTAAAGTCCGCGATTAACTTTGATTACATCGCCATTCTCTGGAGAATTATGATTTATCTGCATTAAAAATTTTCCCTATAATTTATGAATTTTGAGGGAATTATAGCAGAATTTATTAGTCCAGGTCTGAAGATGTTCCTCTTCCGAAGATATTATCAATTGTATCGGACATTTTTACCAATCTTCCCTTCGTAAAATCATGAAAAATCTTAATGAGTAGGGGTATTGTCAAGAGAAAGTTGATGAACTCTCAAAAGCTCGCGGGCCTGTCAACGTGAAAAACTTTTTGTCGTGTATAATTCTCCGAAATTGCAGGGGGGTATAACATGAATAATTTTCTTTCACCATCAGAGATTGCTGACTTCGCCGTTAATGTCGGAGTTAAGAAAGCGAACATGTCAATTATCAATCAATTTTTGCTCGGAATATTGGCCGGAGCTGAATTATTCACGGGGAACTGCTTAATGATAATCGCGCTCGTTGAGAGAAAAATTACGTTGTCAAAACTGCTTCGTTCATGGCTAGTCGTTTATCTGGGAAATTTAGCGGGAGGAGTTCTCGTTGCATATTTAATCTCATTGTCAGGGCAATTGAATTACACAGGAGGATTGCTCGGAGGCTTTACGTTGAAAGCGGCGGCAGGAAAAGTTTCGTTGTCGTTTATGAATGCTTTTGTGCTTGGTATACTTTGCAACTGGCTTGTTTGTCTTGCTGTATGGATGTCATTCGGAGCTAAGGACGGAATAAGCAAAGCTGTAGTAATCTTCTTCCCTATATGGCTGTTCGTCGCGTCAGGATTTGAGCACAGCATATCTAACATGTATTATATTTCTGCGGGAATTTTGGCGAAATTTGATAGTCTCTACGTCAACAAAGCCATTGAACTCGGAACGTCTCAATCCGTAATCGACGCTTTGAACTGGAGAGCGATGTTCACGAAAAATTTATTGCCTGTAACATTGGGAAATATTATCGGAGGAGCTGGCCTAGTCGGACTTGTTTACTGGTTCGTCTATCTTAGGAAAAATTAACGGCCTCGAGTGAGACCGTTTTTTACGCGATTAAAGATGTTTGCCGAAAAATTCCTTGAGCTTGTTGATTTCAATTCCTTGTCGTTCGTGCCCGTTGCTTTCTCGATCGTGTCTTCGGTGAGATAAAGGGAATCCGCCGCGCTTCCTGCCATCATCAATAATGGAACGTTGATTAACTTTAGATCGTCCGTAGCGTCCCAAGTCATTAACTCAGTGAGGCTTGAGCGGGTATATTCAAACGTTGAGTTAGGATGTCTGTGAGTTTTTCCGTAATATTTCATTCCTTCGCGGTAAAGATCATTCGTGATTGCCTCGATTGCTTCGTCGGTGAGCGCGTCAAAATCAACCGTTCCAGCCGCAAGAATTGCGAACTCATATAACCTTCTCGGCGAACACGCCCCGTGTTGAATATGCTCAAAGTAGCTACAGCTAGCCGCCGCCTCCGCACGTTATTATGAACTTCATGAAAGATTTTTCCTCCTTGTGAAAAGTTTTGACGAGAATATAACTTGCGATAGTATCTATTTGACTTTGCAGTCTCTCTCTGGTTCTGGCGAGTATAATTTTTCTCTCAGGAATGCTCTTTTCTCCTTGACGGCATAAATTCATGTATTCTTTCATGTCGGCAATACTCATTCCGCATTTCCTGAGCTGTCGGAGGCTCTTAATCCACGCAATATCATGTTCGTCATTCCTGTTTCCTTGCAGGCCTGTAACATTGTGTAAATCATAATTTCTTACTCCTGTAAAATTTGAACGTTAATCGCAATCGGTTGTTAAAATCTCATTATCCAAAAAAGTTTTTTATCACAGGAGGTTATGTGCAGAAATTTTATCATGCTTGAGGCTTCGAACGAATTTTTATCAAAGGGGGTAATCATGCTCAGAAATTTTTTTCTGAATACGTCAACGGGGAAAACTCTTTGTGGATTTCTCTATAAGCCTGAGACTAACGGAGAAAAAATCAGAGCTGGAGGAGTGCGACAAGTTGAATTAATCACGTCATGCCGCCCATTTGCTCCCACCCACCCAC
>CALGHA010000190.1 GCA_937915835.1 uncultured Fretibacterium sp.
AATCTAAACAGGAAAAATCCAGGAATTATAAAACTTTTTGGTAGTAAATAAATGCTCAGCCACATTCCCGGAACTTCGTCAATGTTCAGAAAGCTGGGATCCTTCGTGTTGAAAAATTTCTCGGACTTATCTGTAACATAAACGCCGATTATAGACACAAGAATTATTGCCCACATCGGAACGTCAACAATCGCACTCACAACACAAGCCGCCGCTGAGCTTACAGTTCCAGGCATTCCTGAAGGCAGAAATCCTAAACCGAATACACTCGCAATCCATACGTAATATGGGTATTTCTTCACTCTTTAATCACCTCACCGAATAAATCATTTTCGTTAGCGTCGTAAATTTTTGCTCTCACAATTTCGCCGCGCTTCAAAACTTTCTCGTCAATCCCTGACACACAGACTAAACCGTCAACTTCCGGAGCGTCACGGTAACTTCTGCCCCATGCTTCATGAGCTTCATTGTCAATTTCCTCGATTAACACGTCGAGTTCATGATTGATGAATAATTCGCTGCGTTCCTGTGAAATTTCCGCTTGGACTTCCATTAATCGCGAACATCGAGCTTCGGCCGTCTTCTTCGAGACTTTACCGGAAAATTTTGCGGCCTTCGTTCCTTCTTCAGGCGAATAAACAAAAGCTCCTAATCTGTCAAACTCAATCTCACTCACAAAGTCTATAACTCCCTCAAAACTTTTTGCGCTTTCTCCTGGAAATCCCGTCATTATCGTCGTCCTGAGGGTAAAAAGCTCATCAACGCTCCGAATGTATTTGAAAATTTTTCGCAGATGTCCTTCTTGAATTGGCCGGTTCATTCGCGCTAAAATCTCAGGGTCTGAGTGTTGAATGGGAATATCCAGATAATGCAGAACTCTTTCATGCAAAACAAGAAAATTTATCAACTCTTCATTAACTCTGGACGGGTGCAAGTATAATAATCTCAGCCAAGTATTTTGGGGAAGCTCTGAGTTAAGCTCATGAACTAACTTTTTTAGGCTCGTATCATCGTTAAAATCCTGGCCGTAAACCGTCAAATCTTGTCCGACTAAGCAAATCTCCCTTGCTCCAGCCGCGCATAACATTAAAGCCTCGTCAATAAGCGTCTTAATCGGAATACTTCTCAACTTGCCGCGAATTAACGGTATCGCACAATACGAACATAGAGTGTTACAGCCCTCGCTGATTTTCAGGTAACGCGTCCAGAAATTTTTGTTTATCGCAGAAGAAGTTAATTTGCAATTTGAGCTTGCTGAACCTCCAAGAAATTTTATAACCTTGTCCCATTCCTCAGAACGTACAAACATGTCAACACTATCCGTAAATTCCTCCCGTAATTCCTTCTCATAACGATTTACTAGACAACCTGCAACGATTAAAACTTTGATTAAGCCGCTGAGTTTAAAGCCCTCAAGGTCAAGTATCGCGTCAATATTCTCCTTCACAGCGTCCTGAATAAATCCGCACGTGTTGATTATTGCACCCTCTGCTTCGGAAATTTCATCAACAATTTCATGTCCGGAAAACTTTAACTGCGCAATTAACTTCTCACTGTCTGCCGTGTTCTTAGCACAGCCCATGCTGATAAAATAAATTCTCACTCTAGCTTTTTACTCTTCGTAATCGCTGAAACTCTCAGCGTCAATCGCCTTAAGCTCAAAAACTTTCTCAACGTTTACGCAGAAGTTATTAGCTACCATTAAGCCAGCAAGTTTCGGCCCGTCAATCAGCATAATTCGTTCATCAGCCGCCGTTATAGCCGCTTGTTCGGAGAAATTCCCAGTCGTCGCGAAAATTCCCTTGCCTCCTTTGTCCCTCAAGGCCTCCGCAAAATCCTCAATGTCCGCTCGTCCTACCGTTCGGTTCGGCGAAAGTTTACGCGCATGAATGTAAATCGGTGTCAATCCCGCTTTGTCCTCGAGAATTACACCGTGAATTAAATCACTTCCGGAAGTCTCAGTCGTGTAACGTGCGTTTTGAAATGCTCGATATCCCATCTTTGAGAGTAAATCGATAACAAGCTCTTCAAATTTATCTGAGTGTATTCCGGCAGTTTTGTTCAAAATTTCTTCGGCTAAATTAGCATTATATCTCGCTAAAACTTCCTCAATTCCTGAAGGAGTTTCAAGTTCAGGTTCAGGCTCAGGTTCAGGCTGTGAAATTTCCGGCTCAGGTTCAACAATTTCTTCGGGTGCGTCATTAAATTCTTGTTCCGAAAAATCCTCGCTCTGTGTAATTTCTGGTTCAGGTTCCGGCTCAGGTTCAGGGAGTTCGGGAATTTCTGCGGGAGCTTCTTCCTCTAAAACTTCTTCAACAATTTCTGACGCTTCAGGTTCTGAGACCAATTCTGAAACTGGAGCTTGAGTTTCAACCGCAGGCGCTTCAATCTCTGGAGCTTCGTCAACAACTGGTTCACTCACAGAAGGTTCAACAACTGGACTTCCAAGCGTAAGGGCTTCTTCCGGAGATAAATGCTTCGAGGCTCTGTGTGCAATATATTCATCGGTAATAACGTCAGGGGCCTCATCAAGAACTTCTGAGCCGGTACGTGTAATCATGTAAGTATTCTTTGACGGATTAGATAGAAGATTAAATTTTCGCAGGTCCGATTTAGCCTCGTTAATGCGATTACGGAAAATATTTTTGTCGCCTGATGACATCTCGTTAATGTCTATGTCAAAATGTCCCGCCATAATCTCCAGAAAATTGCTGATAGCAAAACTATGCGGGCCGCCACCCTTGAAAGCCTCAAGCAAAGGTTTACGGATCTCCTGAGTGCTAGGTACGGGCATAATATTATTCACCTCGTAAAATTTATTGTGATTGAAAAAATTATACTTCATAATATCTCGTATTTCACATTTCACATTAAGGGGATATTTTCACTATGAAGCTATTAAAAGTTTTCTGTCTTGCAATATTAATTTTTACGTCAACAAGTTCATTCGCTCATGATTTACCCGACAGCTCAGATTTACACCAAGTTCATAATTCCTGGAAACCTGATAAACTCGATTTACGCCGAGCTATTAAAAATAACACAAATCCTCCTGAGAGATTAATTCCCGTGAAAACTTTACAGCCATTAGAGAACGTTGAAGGAGTTATCCGTCGTGTGAAACTCTCTGATGACCAGAAATTTATTGCGCTGACTTTTGACATGTGCGAACTCGACACGAATACAACAGGCTGTGATATGGACGTGATTAATTTTCTTCGTGAACGTGAAATCCCTGCAAGCTTATTCATGGGCGGAAAATGGATGAGAACTCATTCACGACGAGTTAAGCAAATTATGAGTGAATATAAACTTTTCGAGATTGCTAATCATAATTGGTCTCATGGAAATTGCGCATTATTGACTGAAGAAGGCTTGAAGGCTCAAATTTTATGGACACAATCACAATATGAATTGCTCCGTGAAGAGTTAAACAATGAGAATATCCCGGAGATTATTACGCTGTTCAGGCTCCCTTACGGCCGAAACTCTCAGAAATCCTTGAAGATTATTGCGGAGCTTGGCTTGAGAATAATTCAGTGGGACATTGCCGCAGAATCCGGAGCTGACAACACCAAGCCGGGACGCGCGAAACGTTCAGCAAAAGTCGTTGTGAATATGACTAAGCCCGGAAGCATTTTACTCTTTCATGCTAATAATGTCCCTAAAGGAACCGTGAATTTGTTACATGAGGTTGTTGATGAACTCGAAGCTAAAGGGTATAAATTTGTGAAGGTCAGCGAGTTATTAACGATGGGAGAAGTTGAGACTGTCAAGGACGGCTATTTTTCGAGACCGGGAGACAATTACAATCTTGATAAGAAATTCGGCATCGACGGAACAGGACGACGAACAAGATTTACGGGCAAATGAAATTTGAGACAGGTATGTATATATTTATGAAAACATCATCATTGAGCGCCTTTTTGGTGAAGGAGAAAAATTTACTTGTTAAACATTGCGTAAAAATGTAGAATTTGACAATCTACCCAAATTTCGGGATAAGCATTTAAGTATTTCAGCACCCTTTCATTTTTTGGGAATATAAATTTTCATGTTTAGAATACAGAAAGGATAAAGAATTTATTATGCAGGTTGTGTTAGCAGTATTGTTCTTCATGGCCGGTTCAGGGTTAGGCTTTGCCGCTCTGAAAGCGTGGGACAACTCACGAATGAACGGCGTGAACAATCAGATTAGCAATATGCTTCGGGAAGCTGAGGAAAATTCAGAACGTATAAAGCAGCAAAAGATTGCGGAAATGCGCGAAGAAGTCAACCGAATGCGTCAGGAAGCTCAAAAAGATATCAAGGATCGCCGAACTGAAATTCAGCGTACTGAACGAAAACTTGAACAAAAAGAAGAAAACTTAGACAAAAAAATTGACAGGGTATCGCGAAAAGAAGACGAATTACGCTCCAAGCATGATGAACTCGAAAAACGACGCGCCGCCCTTGAAAATACCATTCAGAAACAGGAGCAGAAACTTCAAGAAATTGCCGAGATGACGAAGGATGAAGCTCAAGAAATCCTTTTACACAAAACCGAAGAAGACGCTAAACATTTACTTGGAATGAGGCTCAAAGAACTTGAGGATCAGGCTCAGCGTGAAGCCGACAAGAAAGCCCGAGATATTATAATCGGAGCAATGCAGAGATGTGCTGTTGAGAGTGCAGGAGAAAGCAGCATTAGCGTAGTCCCGCTTCCGTCTGAGGAGATGAAGGGAAGAATTATCGGACGTGAAGGCAGGAATATTCGGACGTTCGAGAGTTTAACCGGCGTTGACTTAATCATTGATGACACTCCAGAAGCTGTAACTCTTTCAAGTTTTGACCCAATCAGACGAGAAATTGCCAAACGAGCTATGGAACGTTTAGTTGTCGACGGAAGAATTCATCCGGCAAGAATTGAGGAGTTAATCGAGAAGGCAGCACGAGACATTGACAACGAGATGATTACCGAAGGCGAGAATGCTACGCTTGAACTCGGGATTAAGAACATGAATAATGAGCTGGTCAGGACAATCGGTCAATTGAAATTTCGCTTCAGCTACGGTCAAAATGTCTTAGCTCACAGCATGGAAGTTGCACAAATCGCAGGGATTATCGCGGCTGAACTCGGACTTGACGAAGAAACAGCACGACGCGGAGGATTGTTGCACGACATCGGAAAAGCTATTGACCATCAGATTGAGGGCCCTCACGCTGAAATTGGTGCGGAACTGGCAAAACGTTTAGGCGAGAGACCGGAGATTGTGAGCTGTATTGCAATGCACCATGATAATCTTGAAATCAGCTCAATCTATGAAGTCGTTGTAGCATTGGCTGACGCGATTAGTGCTGCAAGACCAGGAGCAAGACGTGAAAGCGTTGACGCGTATATAAAGCGTTTAGAGAAACTCGAGGAATTAGCTTCAACCTTTGAAGGAGTTACCAGAGCTTACGCAATTCAAGCCGGCCGAGAAGTCCGCGTAATTCTCAATTCCAAGCAGACCGACGACGGAGCAGTTCATAAACTCGCTTTCGATATAGCAAAACGAATTGAAGCCGAGATGAAATATCCAGGTCAGATTAAAGTCAACGTTTCACGAGAGACACGAGCAACGGAGTACGCAAAGTAAAGATGAAGATATTATTTTCCGGCGATGTAGCTTGGAGTTCAGGACGAGAAGCCTTGAAGAAAGCAATTCCAATTCTGAAACAGGAACACGGAGGCTTTGACTTCATAATCATAAATTGTGAGAATGCCGCTCATGGTAAAGGAATGACTGACAAAATTTTTGCCGAGTTAATCTCATATGGAGTTGACGGGATGACTTCGGGCAATCATATTTGGGACAAGATGGGATTTTATCCGACGTTACACGCTGAGACACGAATTTTTCGGCCGGCTAATTACGCTTCATCATGTCCCGGACGAGGTTACGGAATTATTGAGCGCAAGGGGAAAAAGTTAGGCATTCTTAATCTCGAAGGACAAATCTTTATGCCGCCGATTGATAACCCGTTTTTGTGTGCTGATGTCGCGATTGAAGAGTTGAAGGCTGAAGGCGGGGAGAACTTGCCGATTTTCGTTGATATTCATGCGGAAGCTACGAGCGAGAAATTAGCTTTAGGGTATTATCTTGACGGAAGAGTTTCTGCGGTTGTCGGAACTCATACGCACGTTCAGACGGCTGACGAAAAAGTTTTGCCTAAAGGAACAGCTTATCTCTCAGACGCAGGAATGACAGGAGGGCACGGAGGAGTTATCGGAGTGAAATATGAAAGCGTAATATCGAAATTTCTTGATGGACTTCCGACACAATTTGAGGGCTGTGATAAAGATTTAGCGTTTAACGGCGTGATTGTTGAGATTAATGAGGCTTCGGGGCTTGCTGAGAAGATTATGCGGGTTCAGCTGAAGACGTAATAATTATGGAATAAAAAGGGTGCTGATGAAAATTCCTTCTCTGTTATTAAAAGCAGGGGAGGATTTTTTATGCGTGGTATTATAATCAAACATTTCTAAAAATTTCTAAGGAGGAAAATATTTATCATGCTCAAAATTTTATGTGAAGTTTTAGCGTTAATGCTGTGTGCTGCTCCTGTATTTGCTGACGAGGAAGTTAAACGTCCTGTTGCTAATTTCGATACGTCAATGGGAAGTTTCAAGATTGAGCTTTATTCGGACCTTGCTCCTAACACCGTGAATAATTTCATATCTCTTGCGACAAAAAATTTTTACGACGGAGTAATCTTTCATCGTGTAATTGACGACTTCATGATACAAGGCGGCGATCCGACGGGTACAGGAATGGGCGGACCAGGTTACGCAATTCCTGACGAGTTCGGCGAGGGCTTGAAGCATAACGCGAAAGGTATTCTCTCAATGGCTAATGCGGGCCCGAACACAGGAGGCTCACAGTTTTTCATTACGCTTGTACCAACTCCTTGGCTTGATGGTCATCACGCAATTTTTGGTCATGTAATCGCAGGAATGGAAGTTGTCGAAGCAATCGGCCACACTAAGACCGGACGAAATGACAGGCCTGTTAAAGACGTTGTGATTAAGACGATAACGATTGAGGAGTAATTATGAACAAGAAAGTATATGTTACTCGCAAGCTTCAGGACTCTGTAATGACGGCGCTCGGAAATATTTGTGAATACGATGTTAATCCTGAAGAGAGACTTGCGACGCGTGAAGAGATTATCAACGGCGTGAAGAATTATGCGGCGATTATCACGATGCTCAATGACAATATCGACGCTGAAGTTATTAATGCTGCTGGGCCAAATTTGAAGCTGATTGCGAATTACGGAGTCGGCTTTAATAATATTGACGTTAAGGCCGCGCAAGAAAAAGGAATTTATGTTACTAACACTCCCGATGTTCTCACAGACGCAACGGCGGATTTAGCGTTCACATTGTTATTAGCTTCAGCACGCCGCGTAATCGAGGGTGATAATATTGTCCGAACCGGGACTTTTGCTTGGGCTCCGCAGTATATGCTGGGTTATGACGTTACGGGAAAAACTCTCGGCATAATCGGAGCTGGACGGATTGGGGCAAATCTCGGGAAAAAGGCTGCGTTAGGCTTTAATATGAAAGTTTTGTATTACAGCCGTCATAATTCTCCTGAGCTTGATGAGCTCGGCGCAAAACGTGTAAATCTTGAAGAGTTGCTTGAACGTTCTGATTTCGTATCGCTTCATGTGCCATTAACTCCGGACACTCGGCACTTAATCGGAGCTCCAGAACTCGCAAAGATGAAGCCCGACGCAATATTAATCAACACTTCACGAGGTCCTGTTGTTGATGAAAAAGCTCTTGTTGACGCTCTGAAACGTAAAGAAATTGCCGGAGCAGGACTTGATGTTTACGAGAATGAGCCAGAAGTTGAGCCCGAATTGAAAACTTTGCAGAACGTTGTGTTAATGCCTCATGTAGGGACAGCGACTTTCGGAACTCGTAAAGCTATGGGCTTAATGGTAGTTCGCAACATTGAGGCTGTTTTTGCTGGAAGTGAACCGCCTAATATGGTGAGGGTGTAAATGAGTATTAACTTGAGAGATTTATTGCCTTCGCGACCTGTTGACATGCACAAGGGATTTCGCGGGAGATTATTAATTGCTGGAGGCTCTGAAAAATATCCTGGTGCTCCTGCTTTGAGTGCATTAGGAGCGTTAAGGACTGGAGCGGGAGTTGTTACGTTAATATCGCTTCAAAGAGTATGTTTTGCTTGTGCTTCCCGATTGCCAGAAGTTGTGTATTGTTCAGAGGATGACCGTTTCCGCTGGATGGAAATAGCGCTAGCCTACAAGAATATTAATGCTCTAGTAATTGGGCCAGGACTTGACAGAACGGTAGCAGCAGAAGTTTTTACGTCGAGAATGTGGCGAGATTGGCCGGAGAAAATTTTAGTTGACGGTGACGGATTGAACGCATTAGCGATGTCCAAAGATAATTTAATGCCACGCAGTGATTCAGTTTTGACACCTCACGAAGGGGAAGCGGCGCGATTACTGGGTGTAACTCCTGCTGATGTAAAAGCAGACAGGTCCGGAGCAGTTCGTGAATTGTCTGAACGTTGGGGATGTGTTGTTCTCAAGGGACATAAGACGTTGGTAGCTTCAGGTGAGAAATTTGCTGAGATTAATTACGGAGGGCCTGAGCTTTCAGTTCCAGGTTCGGGGGATGTATTGTCAGGATGTATCGGAGCTTTTCTTGCTAACGGGCTTAATGCTTTTGACGCGGCTGTTTTAGGAGCTTCTGTTCACGGAATGGCCGGAGATTTATTAGCGAAGACGGGAATTGACGGAGTTTTGGCTTCGGATATTGCTCACACGCTGAGGAAAATTATTCACGAATTAAGGATGAGCAAATGACGACCAGACGAAAACGCGTTGACTGGGACGAGGAAATCCGGAAGACTGAGAGGATAAAACGCAAGGGATTAATCATGAGTGCCTTAAGTTTCGCGATGGCAATAGCTTTTATCTTCGGAGTTACACGTAGCGAGGGCGTAAACGTTGAAATTCCCCGTTCAATTTTATTTGCCGTAATCTTCTGTGTATCGTGCATAATTTTCCGTGCAATAGTCCGACATCGTAACAAGAAGCGTGAAAGTCAAGATGAGTGAAAAAGTTTTAATCTCGCATTCTGAACAGGACACGCGAAATTTCGGCTATGAGTTCGCTAAAAGTCTTCAAGCTGGAATGACAATTTTACTTTTCGGAGATTTAGGGACGGGAAAGACTGTATTTGTTCGTGGAGTTTGTGAAGCGTTAGGGATTTCCGGAGTTCGCAGCCCGTCGTTTACGCTGATTAACGAGTATAAATCACCATCTGGATTATTCATAATTCATTCGGATTTATACCGGCTTGACGCTAAAGGAGTTTACGCGCTAGGACTTGAAGAATACGTTGACGCTGGGGATTGTGTATTGTTTGTTGAGTGGCCTGAACGCTGGGAAAATTCTCCGGCCAATTCGACAAGAATATTTTTCTCGGCTCTGAATGAGAATGAACGGGAGATAAATTTTGCGAATGAAGATACTAGCGATTGATTGTTGTTTGAGATTGACGGGGGCGGCATTAATGCTTGATGATTTTATTGACATTGAGCAAGAAGAATTAGGGCGTCGGCAGTCCTCAGAGCTTTCCAAGATGACAGAAAGACTTTTGCGGAAAAATAATCTTTCATGGACTGAGCTTGATTATGTTGCGTTGACTAACGGGCCTGGATATTTCACGGGTATTCGCGTCGGAGCGTCTTATGCTTCTGGATTAGCTTATGCTTGCGGGGTAAAAATTATTCCTGTATCGTCGCTTGAGCTTCTTGCTTATAATTCAGGCGAAAAAGTTTTAGTGCTAGTATATGCTGGTCATGGCTTTGTTTACGCTGAGTGTAAAAATTTTCTGGAAGCTGGCGAGTATTCACATGCTGAAATTCTCTCATGGCTGAAAGCAAATCCAGACGCAAAAATTATTTCTGATGATATTGAGCGTATAAGTCTGAACGAACTTGATATTATCCAGGTTAAGCCCAGCCTGAAAAGTTTATGTGAGCTTGCCTGTGAGAAAATCAATCTAGCTGTAAAACCTGCCGAGTTAAAAGTTTTATATTATCGTGCTCCTCAAGGAGTAAATTAAAGGAGGTAAATTAATATGAAGGTTGGATTAATCATTGATGGTATTATGGGAATTATCCTGATATTCTTTCTTTATCGTGGACTTGTCAGGGGTTTTTCGGGAGAAATTATCGGACTTGTAGGTTTATTTGTAGCTTCGTTTTGTGCATGGAATTTTCTAGATCCTGCAATAGAATTATTTTACCGTTACGTTCCGAACCCTGAGAAATTCGACAAGACAATAGCGGCGATAATCTGTGCTGTAATAATCTTTTTTGCTGTCGAGATAATTTTTGCGATTGTAGGCTTTATATTGTCGTATCTTGTCAGTGTCACGCAATTATCATTCATGGATCACTTTTTCGGTATGATTGTAGGCCTGGTAAAAACATGCTGCATAATTTTATTCGTTTACGGCGTGTTAATCTCATTCTCGCCAGTAATAAAATTTGATTGGCAGACTGACAGCTACAGCATGAAGGGAGCTTCGTATGTGTGGCCTTATGTTCGGGACTTTATGGAAGCACACGGGATATTAGACTTCTCACAGCTTACGGGAAATAAATAAATGCGTCTGACTGAAGATGTAAGTGAAATTTTAGAGTTACGAAAAAGCTTACTCCCCTTCCGAGAGAAATTGCGCGGAGAATTAGGGGAGTTAATTTTGAGCTCATTACAGCCAGCCGAAGATTTTACTTCGCTTAAGGACCGCGAGAAGTTATTACGTGAATGGCTTGATTTGACCGACCATAACGGAGAATTTAGCTTTAACGCCAGTCTTGAGCCAGTATCGCCGATGTTTCCGAATGCTAAGAAGTCCGGAATTTTGTCGGGTGAAGAGTTATTGAAGGTGAGATTGTTGCTGAACACGGCTAAGAATATTCGTGAAGGCCTTGCTGGAATTTCTGGGAATTATGAGAGTGTTGACGCTTTAAGACGTGGAATTAGGGATTTTACGCCTGAGCTTGAAGCGTTGAGCATAATTGAAGACAGCGGGAGATTGGCCGATAACGCCTCGCATAAACTCAGCGACATACGAGCGGAGATTGAAGTATTGAAGCGTTCAGGACGGAGAATTGCGCAGAAACTTTTTGAGGACGCTAATATCATCAATATGCTTCAGGAGAAAAATTTAACCTGGCGCGAAGGAAGATTTTTATTGCTAGTAAGACAGGAATATATCAATCGTTTTCCCGGATTGGCCATTGAACGTTCAGCTTCTGGAAATTCTGTATACATGGAACCTAAGGCCTTATCCCACGTCAATAACAGCTTAATCATCAAAACTCGCGATGAACACGACGAAGAGCGAAGCATATTGCTAGCATTAACACGAAATATTTTGACACGAGAGAACGCGATTATCGACGCTGAAAGAGTTACTGGGACGTTTGATTTATTATGTGCGTGTGATTATTTAATTCGCGTAAAGAAATGGGTAATCCCAGAATTGACACGACAAAAAGTTTTCAAGCTGGTTGGAGCACGTCATCCAATGTTGAGAGATAAGGCCGTTCCGATTGATACTTCATGCGGAGAAAAGTTTAGCACTCTCGTTATAACCGGTTCGAACACTGGCGGAAAAACTGTAACACTCAAGACTGCCGGAGTTTTAATTGCTATGGCCTGGCTAGGGCTTCCTATTCCAGCTCGAGACGGGACATTGATAGGTGATTTCGACGCAATTTATGAGGATATTGGCGACGAACAGAGCATTGAGCAAAATTTATCAACATTCAGCTCACATTTACGCAAAATCATTCACATTCTCAAGAACGCAAAATCTTCTTCGTTAATCCTGCTTGACGAGTTAGGGGCCGGAACAGATCCCCATGAAGGGGCTGCGCTAGGTGTTGCAATTCTGGAGACGTTGAAGGCTAAAGGCTGTGTAACTCTTGCTACGACACATCATAATCCGATTAAGCAATATGCTTTGACGACAAAAGGTGTTGAGACGGCGAGCATGGAATTTGACGTTGAGAAGTTAGAGCCTACGTATCGTTTATTAATGGGAATTCCCGGCCGGAGCAGTGCGCTGTTAATCGCTAAACGTTACGGAATGCCCGAAGAAGTTTTGAGGCTTGCGCAAGGAGAACTTGACAGCCGAGAGATTACAGCAGAGGATATTATGAGTGAACTCAATGAAAGGCGTGCAGCACTTGACAACGCAGAACGAAAAATGAAACAGGACATTGAAGAAGCCGAGACGTTACGGAAAACTTATCAAAGCCGAGTTGCTGAGATTGATTACCAGCGGGATAAAATTATGCAGGCAGCTGACAGAAAAGCTGAAAA
>CALGHA010000191.1 GCA_937915835.1 uncultured Fretibacterium sp.
TTAGCGGCAAAATCGATATTTCCGTGATACATCTCACACAAAACGGCTGTAACACTCGCGCCGGGCATAGCGATAATCAGGACTAAGACGGCTCCGACAAGTGGATTTGCTCCCAACGGAAAAACTCTCAGGATAAGACAAAGCGCAATCGGATAAATTAACAGCCTAAAAAGTGTACATGTCCAAGCGTGCTTATCCGTGAAGACTTCGAGGCCGTGAGAATGAGTTAAAGCCATTCCGATTATAATCATCGAGAGCGGAGTTGTTATGTTCGATAATGAGCTTATCGGCGCGGCAATCATCGCAGGAATTTTAATCTGACCGAAATAGAATATCAGGCTTAAAACTGTCGCTATGTTTATTCCGCTGAAGATTATTGATTTCATGTTGAGCTTCTCGGCATTATGGTTGGGATTATCACGGCTTATCTCTATTGCTCCGAGCGTGTAAATAGTGATGTTGAACGAGATATTAAGCATTACGGACAAGGCCAATCCTTCAGGTCCGAAAAGAGCTAAAGCGATTGGGAAGCCCATGAACCCGGAATTGCTGAAGGCTGTAACAAATGCCCAAACTCCCCTGCAATTCTCAGGAACTCCCAGAAAAATAGCGATGTAACGCGACAAGTATAACATTCCAGTGAAGGCAACAAGCCCCGCGATAATGATAATCAAGCTGTCGTGAATGAATGCCGGATCATATTCCTTCTGGGCGAGCGAGATAAAAATTGTGCAAGGCAGAGTAATTTTCATCAAGAAAGCCGAGAATATTGCGGAAGCTTCCTGCTTAATTATTCCGGATTTTACGGCGATATATCCGACGGCGATTAACGCGAAAAGACTTACGAGGTTAGCCAGGACGACAAAAAAATCTAAGTTCATGTAAAATTTCTCCTGATGAGTATAAAATTTTTCAGGATTTTAGCACAAGGAGATAATTATTAATGAAGATTTTAACGCCTGAATTTCTCAACGCAAATTTTTTCATGAAGGACGAACCTCTTGAAGATGTAAATATTCTGCCTCATGTAATGCCTCATCAAGTTCACGGGAAAAATATTATAACTGTAGATGATGAAAATTTTTCGAGATATTCATTGCCTGAACGTCCGGAAGCTGACGGAATTTTATTGACGACCTCGAAAGCTGAAGCCTCATTGAGATTTGCGGACTGTGCTCCGGTCTTAATCTGGGGAAAAAGTTTTGCTATGCTCCTTCATTCCGGCTATAAAGGGACTGTGTTAAATATTTCTGGAGCTGGAGTTGAGCTTGTGAGTGAAAGTGTGAAAGATTTACATGCTTGGATTGGCCCGTGCATAGGACGAGAGATTTATTGCCGTGATATTAATGATGAATGGACACAAAAGGGAATAAAGAGCTTTCATCGTGAGAATTATGATTATGATAAAGCTGACGGGAAAATATATTTTGACTTGGCCGGAGAGATAAAATCACAACTTCTTGAGGCCGGACTTGATGAGAGAAATATTATCTTGACGGAAATTAATACGTATGAAGATGAGAGATGCTATTCATATCGAAGGGGCGATAAAGTGAAACGAATGATGCTTCACGT
>CALGHA010000192.1 GCA_937915835.1 uncultured Fretibacterium sp.
AAATTATTTCTCACGTCTTCAGGCTTCGTTATTCCCTCGACATTCCCCGACGTAAAATTATTCCCAATGTACAAAGCTCCCCTCACAATATGAAGCTCATACGGGGCTAACTCAAGCTGTAAATATTTGTCGACAGCCTCACGCGTTTTGTTTATTGCGCTCCGAATTTCCGGAGTTTTTCTGCCGCTCAAAACAGTAACTCCGTCAACCTTCAGCAAAATATCGTTCGTACCTTCCTGAATGTTCGTGCGTAAAAGTCCCAGTGAATATTTACGCTCAATCGGAATATTTTTCTCATGCAAGATTTTCACAGCCGTATCAAGCCGCTTTGACGTTCCCGGATGGTTCATGTAAATCCCGTATTCTACAATAGGCTGTTTATACTCTTCGGCCATGAATTGCTCGAACAACGTAATCATCCCGGTCGGAGAATATCCGGATTGAATTAACGCTTCAAGCCCTAATTTATCGGCTTCGGTCTCAAGCTCCATCGTGTAAGAACTCGTAATAGCAACCTGTGCAACCTGAGCTAGAACAATCGGGGCCGCCGCTCCTCCGCTCAATAACATTACGGCCAATGCTCCAAGCGTAACTTTATTGCTCTCAGCCGCCATTCTTAAGCTATGTTTACGATCAGCATGAATCATCTCGTGAGCCATTACAGCCGCAAGTTCTGAGTCAGTTTTGAGCGCGTCAATTATTCCCGTCGTGAAAAAAATAAATCCGCCTGGAAGACAAAACGCGTTCAACGCTTCAGTCTTAACAAGCCGGATTTCCCAGTCAATTCTTCTCTGCATATACGGTTCAAGTCTTGACGCAATCATCTCAAGTTTCGACGTAACAGCAGGGTCAACAGTCAACGGCCATTGCTTTTCGATTTCGGCAACAGCACGCTTCCCTATTTCAACTTCCTTCGCTAAGTCCGGATCAGGTTCTGCGGCAAAACATGAACTTAACGGGAATATGAATAATATTATCAGCAAAAATTTTTTCATTGTGTCAAATTATGGATCCTCCCATTCTCGCGTAACTCGCGGCGGCATTTCTCCCTTGAACACGATTAATCATCTGGCCTCGTAATCCCGAAGTGAATTTATCAAGCTCAGAAATTGCGTCGTCCTCAGCACGAATTATGCTTCCGGCGATTTCCCGGCTCTCTTCAAGCATTAAGGGAAGCTCCGTATCATCAGGATAAATCTCGAGCAAATATTTTCCCAGACCTTCAGGACTTGCATTAACTCCGTAACTCAGCAATAAATCCTGCCAACTGTCAGCTAGCAATTGCAATTTTGAGATAATCTCGTCCTTCTGCTCAAGAATATTTAATAACTCGTCCATATCACCATTAAGGACAATGGCCTCAAGTTCTTGTGAGATCATTGCCCTCAAAGTTTTGCATAAATTTATTTCCCGTGATACAAGCTCTTTCGCCTGCGTCAATAATTTATCCTGCAAGTGTGAAGCTCCCTGTTCGTTTTGCTTGTGCTTGTGCTGGAGCTGGTGCCGCTGGAGCTGGTGCCGCAGGTTTCTCCGCTTCGGGTTTCTTGCCTTCAAGCTCATTCATAGCGTTCTGCAAGTCCTTGTCCTCAGGATGAGCCGCTTGATATTCCTGAAGAAGTTTCATTAACGCCTGCTCCCAAGTCTGCTTTAACTCCTCAAGCATTCCTCGAACCGTAACGACATTATCAGGCTCTTTCTTAATATTCGCGTCAACAAGAAGCTGATACATGTATTCGTACAACTGCATGAGCTTATCGGCAACTTCTCCGCCCTTCTCACGATTAAGAGTAACCATGAGTTCCCGGATTACTTCCTGAGCACGAATTACTTCACGATTAGCTATGTCGAAATTCTTAGCGTTCATAGCACTCTCAGCTGTTCGGCACGCTTTAATCCCGATGTCGTAAGTTATGAGTAAAAGCTGTTCTTTCGTCGCCGTTGAAATTCTCGTAGCCTGATAAGTAAGTTGAGCGTTGTTATTTGTCATTCCATTAACCCCCTGAATGGTTTTTATTATCTCTAACTGTTCAGATTATCGGCATATGAATTATGAACTTTTAGCACAATTTACCCTAAACGTCAAGATTTTTCACTTCATGAGCATGTGTAATGATAAATTCCCGTCTCGGTTCAACCTTTTCGCCCATAAGAATATCAAAGTATTCATCGGCCAGGAAATTATCATCGAGTTCAACCTGTTTCAATATTCGATTGGCCGGGTCCATCGTTGTTTCCCATAATTGCTCAGGGTTCATCTCGCCTAATCCCTTGTAACGCTGAACAGAAACTTTTGACGCGTCAGGGGCTTTGTCAATATGCTCTCGTAACTCTTTATCGGTGTAGCAGTAATTTACGTTCTTGCCATATTGAACGCGATACAACGGCGGCTGAGCAAGATACAAATATCCCTGAGATAATAAATCCGGCATATGACGATAAAAGAATGTCAATAACAATGTGCTGATATGTGCTCCGTCAACGTCAGCATCTGTCATGATGATAATCTTGTGATAACGTAACTTGCTCGCGTCAAACTCATTGCCAATTCCACAGCCCAGAGCCGTAATAATCGTCTGAATTTCCCTGTTAGCAAGCATTTTGTCCATATGAGCTTTCTCAACGTTAAGAATTTTCCCGCGTAATGGCAGAATAGCTTGAAACTTTCTGTCGCGTCCTTGTTTTGCTGAACCTCCGGCGCTGTCTCCCTCGACGATATAAAGCTCTGTGTTCTCGGCTTTCTTTGATGAGCAATCGGCCAATTTTCCCGGTAAGCTCATTCCTGACATTGCACCTTTACGGACGAGTTCACGGGCTTTCTTGGCGGCTTCTCTTGCACGTCTTGCGCGAATAGCTTTCTCCGCAATTGGCCGGACAATCTCAGGTCTCAATTCAAACGTTGAGATTAAACCCTCATAAACAACGGAATCAACAGCTCCTCGAACTTCACTGTTGCCAAGTCGAGTTTTCGTCTGACCTTCAAATTGAGGCTCACTAAGTTTTACGGATAATATGCAGGTTAAGCCCTCTTTCAAGTCTTCACCGGATAAATTCTCTTCTTTGTCGCGCAAAATTTTCCCTGAACGTGCGGCCTCATTGATTACTCGGGTTAAGGCTGAACGAAGCCCCATTAAGTGAGTTCCGCCCTCAATCGTGTGAATCAAATTCGCGTATGAATAAACATGTTCTTGATAGCCGTCGTTGTACTCAAAAGCTACGTCGACGCTGATATTTTCGCGAGTTCCGGAGATTACGACAGGTTCAGGGAATAAAGGCGTTCTGTCGCGGTCAATATACTTCACGAATGCGCCAATTCCCCCCTTGAAGAAATATTCTCGGCTCTCATTCGTTCGTTCGTCATTGACTGAGATCGTCAAGCCTGGATTGAGGAATGCTAACTCTTTGAAGCGGCTCTTTAACGTGTCTAATGAGTGATTAACTTCCTCAAAAATTTCTTTGTCGGGTAAATATTCAATTCTCGTCCCTTGCCAGTCAGCTTTAACGCCTTCGGATAACTCCGTAACAGGAATTCCGCGTTCAAATCTCTGTGTTCTCTCGATACCGTCGCGAGCAATCGTAACAATGAGCCATTCAGACAAGGCATTAACGACCGAGACACCTACGCCGTGAAGTCCTCCAGAAACTTTATAGGCTCCTTCTCCGAATTTTCCGCCTGCGTGTAAAATCGTCAAGACAACTTCACTCGTGGGCCTGCCGTTATAAGGATGAGGATCCGTAGGAATTCCGCGCCCGTTGTCCTGAACTGTAATGCTCTCGTCGCGATGAATTGTAACCTGAATTTTATCGCAAAATCCGGCCATAGCTTCATCGACGGCGTTATCAACAACCTCATAGACTAAATGATGAAGTCCCCGTGTGCTTGTGTCGCCGATATACATTCCTGGACGTTTTCGGACTGCTTCGAGGCCTTCAAGAACTTTTATGCTGTCTGCGCTGTATTCTGTTAATGGTGATGTGTTATTGATTTCCATGAATGAAAAATTTTAATCCTCCTTTAGAAGTACAGAGTGATTATAGCAGAATTAAAGATTTTCGCCGGTTAGCCTAAAAATAGAACATGTTATATTTTACTGCAAGTTTTAAGATTTACATTCCCGAACGTTTTCATAGATTTTTATGTGAGTATAAAGTGATTATGGCAAATTGACTTATGATATGATTACGAGCAAAACAGGAGGTTATTAACATGGCTAAACAAATCACGATTACCCGCATTCGTTACGGTGAGACCGACAAAATGGGAGTTGCATATTACGGAAATTACATGAACTGGTTCGAGATGGGACGTTCGGACTTTTGCAGGGCTTACGGAAAAAGTTATGCTCAATGGGAAGCTGAAGGAGTTTTATTACCCGTCGTTGAAGCTCATTGCAGATATAAATCTTCGTTATTCTATGACGAGGAGATTATGATTGAGACGACCGTAACGAAATTAACGAAAGTCAGCGTTGAGTTCACGTGTAAAATCTTTCATGCCGAGACGAAACAATTAGCCGCCGAAGGTTACACGAAGCATGCGTTTACGTCGCCGGACGGGAAATTATTACGCAATGGGAATAATCTTTATGAATGGCTCAAGGATAAATTAGCAGATTAACAAAGAGACTCCGCTTTTAACCGGAGCCTTTAGGGATTTCTATTGTTCGATTGCGATGATGTAAAGTTCCTGAGTCTTCAGGTTTTCACCTTTAACTTGAACTTTGAAGTCCTCATGTATAAATTCTTCAGTCAATGTAAACGTTCCATCTTCTGACACGATTATATCTTCGTTGAGTTCATCATCAATATAAACTGAGAGATTATCGTTGGGAGCATCAGCATCAATTTGGAAATTTACCGGCTCGTTAGCTTTAACCTCTATAATGTCCTCGTCGCGTTCTGTTCCTTGATGAAGAATGTTATCGCCTACGACATGAAGTGCAGCGTTTACGACCGCATAATGTGTGTATGAAAATTCAGGCTCTGTGTTCGGTACAGCTTGAACGTCGTTATTATTTTGGAGCATATCAACGTTTAATATTTCCTCTGTAAGTCCACGGGAATTTTCAGCATTCTTATTCTCGGAGGTGTTTGTGCTTGAAGCTGCCTTTATCGTTACTGTGTAAGATTTTGTTGCAGTAGCACCGTTCTTATCCGTAACTTTAACTTTGAAGGTAAATTTTCCTGCTTTAGTCGGAGTGCCTGAGATTTTCCCTGAAGTTTTATTCAGTTTTAATCCAGTAGGTAAAGTTCCGCTGCTCTTCGTCCAAGTATAAGGTGAAGTTCCGCCGGAGGCTTTGAGTGTAACTGAGTATGACTTCTTGACTGTGCCATTTTTTAAAGTCCCGGTTATCTTGGGGGCTGTAATTGTCATAGTAAATGATTTTGTCGCTGTGGCTCCGTTCTTGTCTGTAACTTTAACTTTGAAGGTAAATTTTCCTGCTTCGGTTGGAGTGCCTGAGATTTTCCCTGAAGTTTTATTCAGTTTTAATCCAGTAGGCAAAGTTCCGCTGCTCCTCGTCCAAGTGTAAGGTGAAGTTCCGCCGGAGGCCTTAAGCGTCGCTGAATATGACTTTTTGATTACTCCATCGCTTAAACTCGTTGAGATCTTCGGCCCTGTTATAGTCAAATCAATATCTTCTTCGACACTTTCGCCGTTATCATCAGTGCAAATCAACGTGAATGAATAATTTCCGGCTTTTGTGGGTTTGCCTGTAATCTTTGCTGTTGCTCCTGATTTTTTTAGCGAGAGGCCGGGCGGTAAATCTCCGTCAATATCCCAGTCATAAGGTGCAGTTCCGCCTGTAATCGAAGCAGTGCCAGTGTAAGTTACTTTGACTTTACCCGTAGTCTTAAATGAAGATGTCAGTTCAAGAGGGTCAGGATCTGGCTCTTCGTTAGGGTCTATCTCAATATTGTCGTACACTTTTCCTTTGAAGCCGCTTCGTCCTGCAAAAAGCCCGCCTGTATTGCCGTCATTACCTGCATTCACTGTAACTTTTACCCAGTTTCCGCTCATTAAGCTTTTATTATGAGAATCCTCAAAATATGCCGTAATTCCGCCTGCATAAATATAATTATTGAGAGCACCTTTAGCATTGGACTTTACAGTTGTTGCTGATTTAGAGCCTACTTTGCAGTTTTTAATAATTGAATAATAATCGCTCGTACGGCTTCCGTAAAAACCTCCGTAACCTCCTGCATAACCGACAATTCCGCCTGTATAGACTTTTGGAAAATCATTATATAATTGAGTGGCTGTAACAGAACCGTCAAACTTGCAATTTTCAACACTGCCTCCGCACAGATAAGCCACAATACCGCTGACAAAATATCGTGCCACGTGAGTTCTTGCCGAAAAACTTACACTGCCTTCAACGTTTAGATTTTTTACCGTTCCATCCCCTGTTACAACACCAAACAAGCCACAATAACTTTCAAATGGAATATCTTCAATAAGTTGGATTTTTGAGATTTTCACTTTTATTGTATGCCCGTTGCCGTCAAAATGTCCGTTGAAAAACTGTGCGTCGTGATATAAACCGCCTGTGTAGCTGCCGATAGCGTCCCAATCAGTATAGCCTGTTAAATCAATATCTTTTGTAAGCTTGAAATATCCTTTTTGAATAAAGCTATTTCCTGAATTAACGTCATCTCTGACTTTCGCAAGCACTGCCGCCGAAGGAATTTCCCACGCTGAATCTTCATCGTAGCCGTAATACTCATAGCCTGCCTGGCCGTAAACAACAGCAAATACTTCTGAGGCCGTCATCGTGAGAATTATGCAGATACATGATAAAAGAACACTTATAACTTTTCTCATTTTAATAAATACCTCCTAGCTAAATATAAAAAATTCCTCCGGCCAAGAAAGACCAGAGGAAAATTTTTACGCTCTACCTTACAGGCTCAAGAAGTCCGTAGCTGTTCTCCTTACGTTTATACACAACGTTAATCTCGCCCGTCGCCGCATTCTGGAACATAAAGAACTCATGCCCGACAAGTTCCATTTGCATTGCCGCTTCAACTGGGTCCATCGGGTGAACTTCGACTTTCTTCACCTTGTCAATCGCCGGAGTATTCGCGTCAACTTCCGGAGCTTCCTCAAGACTGAACGAGAAATCCTCGCCAGCTCCCAATTGTGCACGGTCCTTGAGATAGGAATTGTACTTCTTAATCCTGCGCTCCAAATTCTTTAACGCCTGGTCAAATGCCTGTCTGGGGTCTTTCGCGTTCTCCTCAGCACGTAAAATTACTCCGTTCGCATTGGCCGTAGTCTCAACGTTGAAGCTGCCCTTGTGCTCAGTAACGACGATCTGACAGTTCAAGATTTTCCGGAAGAACTTTTCCATCTTGGAGATCTTCTTCTCCATATACTCCCTGAGTTTGCCGTCAATCTCCGTGTTGCGCTGTACAAATCTGATGTCCATGATTAGCACCTCCTGAAAAGTATCAAAGATATTATATTATATTTGAGCCTGCATTCCCATTGCAATAATACTTGCAAACTCAATATATTTATCACATTCCACAAGCAATAATATTTTCCAAGTCTCCTGTATCTATATTCTTTGTCTCACATCTCCCAATTTCCGACGGAACAACAAGCTCAATATTCCCTCCTGCAATTTTTCGGCCGTTCAAGACATTTTGAGCGATGATTTCAGGCTTGAATTTCCTGCATGTTACGGGTAAATCATTTCGTTTTAGAGCGTTAATTATTCTATCTTTCGTCTCTGAACTGCACCATTCCATTTTTGCCGACGCGTTCGCAACAATCCCGATGCCCTGTGCTAAAGCTAAACCGTGTTGAATTTCGTAATTGCTCAAGCTCTCAATAGCATTCCCAATCTCATAGCCCAAACATTTGCTCCGAATTTCCCCGCTCATGCTTACGCCAGCACGAAACTTTATACAGCCGTCGATTATGCTCTCGATATTCCCGGCGACTTCTCCACGCTCAAAAATTCTGAACAGGTCTTCACCGGCCATAATCGCAGTCTTGAGTGTCTCAGCAATTCCGGATTTATATTCTTCCGGTGAAAGTGTTCGCAGGCATTCAGTGTCGCACAAAACCAGCGAAGGAGTGTGTATCATGCCCGCTAAGTTTTTGCCGGTGCTGAGGTTGAGAAACGCGTTCCCTCCGACAGAAGCCTCAATCATCGCCGCTAAAGTTGTCGGAACAAGCACGAGCCTCACGCCTCCCATGTAACAACCTGCCGCAAATCCTGCCGCATCACAGACGACTCCGCCGCCGAGAGCTACGACACAACATTTTTTGCTCAAGCCAAGTCCGGCCATATCATCAAGCAATTTCGTGACAGTGTGAAAATTTTTTGCGCGTTCATGAGAATTTATTAGCAGCTCACATATTCGTAACTTCGTGCCTTCGGGTTTGGGACATTCCTGAAAGTTCGTGATTACCTTCTGAAGATATAAGCCTGATACTTTCTCGTCGGTAACAAGCAGAATTTCATGTTCAGTCTCGGCTTCATTTTCCTCGTTGAGCCTCAATATCTCAATTCCCAATCTCTGGACTAATCCTTTGCGAATTTTAATGCTATAACCGGAATTAACTTTAACTGTCGCGGGCATCGTGTAAATCATCCTTCCTTGAGCGTAAAAAAAACACCTCCTGAAACTCTTTGACTGTCTCAGAAGGTGTAAAGTTCTTCGTGTATTAATGGGCGGTTGTTAATCCTCTTAAGTCAGCCAAAGCAATTTAGACCTCTGGAAGTAATACCAGAAGTTAAAGCTAAATCCGAAATACTTTGCTGAATTAAGATTGTTATTATTCACTGTAAAAAATTTTCTCCGCTTATAAATATTTCAAATTGTGAGAATAATTACATGATTTCCCGAAATTGTCAAGCCATAAAAAAAACACCCCGCCGGATTTTCGTCCGACAGGGTGCCTGCTGTTATCTGTTAATTCTGATTTACTGCTTGAATTGGTGAGTGATTACTCGGCCTCTTCAAGAGCTTCAATTGCTACAACGTCGCCTGCTTCTGCGTCATCAGCTGTATCTTTCACTTCTTCGCCAGCTGCCGGAACCTTCACCGCGATTACAGGTGCATAGGTTACATCAGCGTTGAACCAAGCTGCCGGTACAACTTTAAGCTCCGCAGGAACTACTTTAATCTCTGCTCCAGCTTCGTCGTAGAACTCTGCGATCTCGTCATCTTCACTTGCCGCCGCGTTTCTCGGGAATGCGAACCATACAAGCTCCGCTCCTTCAGGTGTCTCTTCAACAAGTGCAACTGCGTCGAGGTCATAGAATCCGTCCTCAGTTACCGTAACTTCAGGAAGGACTGCCGCGATCAAATAGCCTTGAGCTTCGATTGCCGCACGCTCACCCGCTGTAAGTGCCGCTTCAGTTCTTGCCTCACCGAGTATTACGTCGCCCTCGCCTCT
>CALGHA010000193.1 GCA_937915835.1 uncultured Fretibacterium sp.
AAATGGACGAATACGACACTCAACAGACAATGTGCGCAATTGCCATGCTCGAGAACGTTAATAATGAAACTTTCAGCGTTGAAAAGCTCGTGAAATTCTTTGACGGCCACAGAAAAATGGATGAGTTTTACCACTGGGGCTTAAAGTGGGTTTACGGACGAAAATAAAAGGGGGACTAAAGCTAATCCCCCCTCAAAAATTTACGCTCTTGCGAGTTCCAACATCTTGATGATTAATTCGCTGGCCTTCTCCATAACTTGCACTGAGATAAATTCATAGCGTCCGTGATAATTATGACCGCCGATGAAAATATTAGGCGTGATTAAGCCGCGTAAAGAAAGAGCCGCCCCGTCAGTTCCGCCGCGCATTGCCTTAAAGAACGGGTTGATGCCGATTGCCTTCATAGCGTTCACAGGAAGTTCAACAATTTCCATGTGAGATTTAACTTTTTCGTACATGTTCTGATATTGGTCGACGAGTTCAAGTTCAAAGCGTTCTGCTCCGTATTTGTCTCTTAGCCAGTTTACGCATTTCGTGAAAAATTTCTTGCGCGCATTGAATTTCTCCGTGTCGTGGTCGCGAATGATAAATCTCAACGTCGCGTTCTCAGTGTCGCCGGAAAAATTCAAGCAGTGATAATATCCCTCGTATTTCTCAGTCGTTGCAGGAGTCTCAAATGGAGGAAGCATTAACAGAAATTCATTGCCGAGAGTTACAGCGCTAATCATTAATCCCTTCGCTGAACCTGGATGAACCGAACGGCCGTGAATTTTCAAGACTGCACTGGCTGCGTTGAAATTCTCGTAACTTACCTCGCCGATGTCCCCTCCGTCGAAAGTGTAAGCGAAATCCGCCCCGAACTTCTCAATGTCAAGATGACTTGCAAGTTCGCTAACTTCTTCGTCTGGAGTAAACGCAACTTTTACATCGCCGTGTTCAAATTCCGGATGTGCGATTAACCAGTCGACCGCGCCCATAATTTCGGCCATTCCTGCTTTGTCGTCAGCTCCGAGTAAAGTTGTGCCGTCAGTTACGACTAAGTCATGACCGACATAATTTTTCATGAACGGGAAATCTTCAGGCGACAATATCACCTTCAAGGCCTCGTTCAACACAACATCTCCGCCGTCGTAATTCTTAACAACTCGGGCTTTTACGTCCTTGCCTGATGCTTCGGCGGCAGTGTCCATGTGAGCGATGAAGCCGATTGCCGGAAGTTTCTTGCTTGAGTTTGACGGTAAAGTCCCCATTACGTAGCAATTCTCACTGAGTGATACGTCCTTAAAGCCGCGTTCGTTTAACTCTTTCACCATCTCGCGCGCTAATTCCCATTGGCCTGGAGTGCTGGGAACGTTTCCGGCCTTCCATGCTAATTCGTCGGATTGGGTATCATATTTCACATACTTCAAGAAATGTTCAAGTGTCGTGTACATTTATTATTCTCCCTTGATAAAATCCTTCGCAAAGTGGCAAGCCGCAAAATGTCCCTTCATGACTTCGATTAACGCCGGAGCTTGAGTTTTGCAAATATCTTTAGCGTAACGGCAGCGTCCTGCAAATCTACAGACATTCGGAGGCTCAATCGGGCTTGGCACATCGCCTTCAAGTATAATTCTTTCGCGTTTAACTTCAAGTTTTGCAAGTGGAATTGCTGACAACAAAGCCTGAGTATACGGGTGTAAAGGCTGACTGAATAAGTCTCTATAATCCGAAAGCTCGACGATTTGGCCTAAATACATCACGGCAATTCTATCAGAAACGTGGCGGACTACGCTCAAATTATGCGAAATGAAGACGTAAGTATATTTATATTCTTTCTGAAGCGAGTTAAGGAGGTTAAGAATTTGCGCCTGAATGCAAACATCCAGAGCTGAAACAGGCTCATCAAGCACGATAAACTCCGGGTTAAGTGCGAGCGACCGGGCAATGCCTATTCTTTGTCGTCGTCCTCCGTCGAGTTCATGAGGATATGAATTTTCGAGACGTTCAGCAAGTCCTACTGTGTCCATGAGTGAGCGAATACGTTTTCGCATTTCGTTCTTGTTGCTGTAAATATTATTAACGATTAACGGCTCAGCAATTAACTCCCAAACTGACAATCTCGGATTTAAGCACGAATAAGGATCCTGAAACACAATCTGAACTCGTTTACGCAATTCCTTCATCTCGCGCGGTGAAGCCTTCGTAATGTCAAAATAGCCTTTGTCGTCCTGCAATAAAACTTTTCCCGACGTGCTGTCGAGCAACTTTATCAAGCAGCGTCCAAGAGTTGACTTTCCACAGCCGGATTCGCCAACAAGCCCGAGAGTTTCACCCTTCTGAATTTCAAAGCTGACATCATCAACAGCGTGTAACATTCCGCGTTTTGTCGCAAAATATTTCTTCAAGTTTTCGACACGGATATATGCTTCACTCATTATTTCCCGCTCCTTTCAAGAAACTTTTTCACGCAAATCGGGCATGCTGCGAAGTGTCCTGGTTCGGCTTCCTGCATTTCGGGGCGTAAAGTTTTGCATGCTTCTTCTGCCATTGAGCAACGAGGATGAAACGCGCAACCTGAAGGCAAATTCACGGGATCAGGCATTAATCCGGGAATTACCGGCAACTCGTCAACGTCTTCATCAATATCCGGAACTGAACGGAAAAGTCCGATCGTATACGGATGAACGGGATTTGTGTAAAGTGAACGTTTATCGGCGTATTCGACGACACGGCCAGCGTACATTATCGCAACTTTATCGCAAATGTCGGCAACGATGCCTAAATCGTGAGTGATTAAAATCATCGAGGCTGAAAATTTCTGCTTAAGCTCTTTCATCAACTCCAGAACTTGAGCCTGTATAGTAACATCAAGCGCGGTCGTCGGTTCGTCAGCAATTAATAATTCCGGGTCACACGCTAAAGCAATCGCAATCACAACCCTTTGTTTCATTCCGCCCGAAAACTGATGAGGGTAATCATGCATTCTCTCACGCCTAATTCCTACGAGTTCAAGCATATCTCCGGCCAATTTCAGAGCTTCAGAGTGAGAGACTTTTTTATGAAGGCTAATCATCTCAGCAATTTGCTTGTCTACGGTTATAACTGGATTTAAGCTCGTCATTGGATCCTGGAATATCATAGCGATTTTCTCACCGCGAATTTTCCGCATTTCGGCTTCAGACTTATCAAGGAGATTTTCACCGTCAAAGATAATTTTCCCGCTCTTGATTTTTCCGGGAGGATTAGGGATTAACCGCATAATTCCCAGCGCTGTGGTTGTCTTGCCTGCTCCAGTTTCACCGACAAAGCCGAGAGATTCCCCGCGTCCAAGCGTAAGATTAAGCCCCTCGACAGCATGAACAACTCCGCTCTCAACTTCATAATGTATCGTCAAATCCTGAATGTCCAACATGATTTTGTCATTCATCATAATCACCTCTTCAATTTCGGGTCAAGAGCATCACGAAGTCCATCACCCAAGAAATTCAACGCTAAAATCGTGAGCATTATTGCAAGTCCTGGATAAAGCGTCATGTGCGGAAAATCGCGGATGTATTGACGGCCTCCGGATAACATTGCGCCCCATTCAGGATTAGGCGGCTGAATACCCAAGCCGATAAATGAAAGTCCTGCGGCGTTAAGAATTGCTGAAGCTACACCGAGCGTTGACTGAACTATAATCGGAGCCATGCTGTTTGGGATTATATGCTTGAGGATAATTCGCAGGTCTGAACTTCCGGCGGCACGTGCTGCTTCAATGAACTCCATGCTTCGGATTGACAACACGGAGCCTCTGACAATTCGCGCGTAAGTTGGGACTGCTGAAATTCCGACGGCAATCATCAAGTTCATTAGGCTTGGCCCGAGTGCTGCAACTATTGCGATTGCTAAGAGAGTTTGAGGAATTGAGAGTAAAACGTCCATAACTCGCATTATCGTGTTATCGAGCCATCCGCTGTAATATCCCGAGATTGCGCCTAACATTCCGCCAGTGATTAAAGCAATTCCGACGGCGATAAATCCAACCTGAAGTGAAACGCGCGCTCCGTAAATTAACCGGCTCAAAATGTCGCGTCCGAACTCGTCAGTTCCTAGCCAGTGTTCAGCCGAAGGAGTTTCAAACATGTGCATTAAGTCCTGCTTAATTGGGCTGTAAGGTGAGATGACTTCAGCGAAGATTGCGCAGAAAACGAGGACAAAGATTATTGCAAGCCCGAACATCGCTAAAGGACTTTTGCTTAATCTCAACAGGACATCAACAAAGGGGCTTCGTCTTTTGCGAACTACTAACTCAGGAGTAAAATTTTCTTCTGTCATGATTATTAATTCCTCCTATTTCAATTCGGCCTTAATTCTCGGGTCAATGTAAGCATAAAGCAAATCCACGAGCAAATTTACGATGCTGAAAGTTATTGCGATGAACAAAACGCCGCCTTGAACCATCGGATAATCGCGGCTCATAATCGCGTTCACCATTAATCTGCCGACACCGGGAACAGCAAAAATACTCTCAGTTAAGATTGCTCCGGATAATAATTGGCCGAATTGCAAGCCGCATAACGTTACGACGGGGATTAAAGCGTTTCTCAGAGCATGAACCCCGATAACAATGCTTTCTTTTTGGCCTTTTGCTCGTGCTGTCCTGATGTAATCCGCCCTGATGACTTCTAACATGCTTGAGCGCGTCATACGTGTAACCATTGAGATTGATTGTGCAGCGAGTGCAACCGACGGCAAAATCATAGCTTTGAACGTTGAGAACCCTGATGACGGAAGCCAGCGAAGCCGAACAGCGAAGAGTAAGATTAACAGCAAGCCGAGCCAGAATACGGGCATTGACAGACCAATCATCGCGAAAATCATTGTGATTGTGTCGAACCATGAATATTGTTTTATCGCTGAGATTATTCCGCACGGGATGCCGATTATTATTGCTATTATCATCGCAAAAGCTGAGAGCTTCAGAGTGTAAGGAAACGCAGTTAATATCTCCTGCATAACCGGACGTTTTGAGCTGTAAGACCGGCCAATATCCCCCTTAACTACAGCCTTGTAAATATAATTCCCGAACTGAACGAGAAACGGATCATTCAAGCCTTCCTTGTCGCGAAACTCTTTAATTGCTTCGTCGGTTGCTAAGTCGCCTAAAACCATTCGCGCGGGATCTCCTGGAGTGAAATATAACAGTGTGAAGACGCAAAAAGCTACTCCCAACAAGACAGGAATTAGCATTAAGATACGCCTGAAAATATATTTGAGCATGTGAAATCACTTCCTCATAAAAATTAACGGCAGGTTTTTTCGAGTGTCCTGCCGTCGTGTGAATTATTTTTGCTTCAACGAATAAAGATTATTCCTCAAAATAAACGTTTCTGAATGAATGAACTTCGAACGGGTCAACCTCGAAACCTTTTACGACTTTACGAACTCCGGCGATTGCTTCGTCATTATGAAGATAAACCATCGGCAATTGCTCGTTAATATAGAGTTGCATTTCACGGTAAACTCCCGCGCGTTCCTCACCGTCTGGAAGGCTTCTTCCTTTTGCGAGCATCTCATCGAGTTTTGGATCCGAATATCCGGTGTAATTCGTTCCGGCGTTGCTCTCGAGTAATCCTGCGACCGCGTAATCAGGATCCGGAACGCTTAAGCCCCAGCCAAGCAAGAATACATCATGCGTTTTCTTCTGAAGGTCATTGAGATATGCGCCCCATTCCTGCTGCATAATTTCCGACTGAATGCCGACTTCCATTAATTGCGCCTGAATAATCGTAGCCATGTCAATACGTTCTTTACGCTCGTTTGAACGGATGATTAACTTTATCGTCGACGGATCAACTCCGGCTTCAGCAAATAACTTCTTGGCCTTCTCAACGTCTCTAACATGAACAGGAAGCTCACCGTCAATTGAGAATTTCGTAGCTGATGGGATTAACGAACGCGGAGTTTTTCCCACGCCCCTGAATACCGCGCGCTGAATGTTAACCGTGTCGAGTAAAGCGTCAATAGCCTGGCGAACTCGGACATCACTAAACGGAGCTTTTGTAACGTTAAAGCCCATGTAAGTTGTTGACGGGAGAGGCTTACGCTGTAATTCGAGTTCAGGGTTCTCATCAATTCTTGCAAGCTCAATCGTCGTTACGGGATAAGCAATATCGACGGCTCCGGTTTCAAGCTCAATTGTTCTGTTTGTAGGCTCAGGGATTGAACGAACAATTAACGTCTTGAACTTGGCTTTTTCTCCCCAGTAATCATCGAAGCGCTCAAACGTATAATGATCTCCTTTTGCCCACTCTTTGAACTTAAACGGGCCGGTTCCGATTGGGTTCATTCCGTAATCATCGCCTGCAGCTTCAACGGCTTTCTTGTTGACGATATTTCCCCAGCTGTGAACGAGCGACGAGAAGAACGGATAATTTACCTTCTTGAGATGCAAAATAACTGTGTAATCATCGACGATCTCGACATAATCTAAATCCTGTGAATACGTGTGAATATGTGAGCCGGCCGGAGTGTTAGCACGTTCAAGCGAAAATTTCACGTCCTCAGCTTTAAGCTCTTCGCCGTTATGAAACTTTACGCCCTTGCGAAGCGTCATCTTGTAATCCTTATCGGTCAGGAATTCCCAACTCTCAGCAAGTCCGGGCCTTAAAGTTCCGTCGGGATTGAGGAAAATTAAAGTGTCGTAAATGTGTGAGCAGGCTCTTGAAGTCGGGTAATCATTATGTCCGATTGGGTCTAAAGTTGTCGGGTCATATTGATCTGCGACTACGAGGGTATCTTTTGCGGCGAATGATGAAGCTGAAAACGCCATGACGAGAATTAACGCGAGAAAAACGGGATAAAACTTTTTCACGATAAGATTAAACCTCCTGTAAAAATTGTGTGCGAATATTCTTGCATATTTGAGTTAATGACTGCAAGCGTTGAATACTGGAAAATGAAAAATTCCTCCCTGTTATTATCGAAGGAGGAACATAAAAATTCATCATAATCCTTTATGTCTGAAATAATTTCTTTTTTGTGTAAATTTGAGGCTGTTTTTATTTAGGAAGGGTGAAAAAACTAAAAAATACTCATAATTTCGTTTATTATTGTATCTATAGCTAAGTTCTCAACACAATACACCGTACGTTTTCGCAGACGTTCTTTATAGAGACACTTCAAGCCTTTTTCCGGGCATTCATCACAGCTCTTGAACATTCGGATATATTTTAAGCGTAAGAATTTTTCCGATAATTCCTCAGGATAAGGCTCAAAAAGAATATTCACTTTGCTCCATGTCGGCAATATTACTTTTGGACCGTTGTGAACAGAAAGTGCAAGATGATATATGCCCGTATCACTCGTAATAACAAACTCAGCATATCGACAAAGTGAATTTGCTTCGTACATGTCGTGCCTCTTGAGATAATCCAAGTTAAGGCCTGTTGTGTCGTTATTGTTCAATTCTTCTGTGGTCATATCGCCAATAATAACTGGGATTAAACCTGTACGCTTCATTAATTCACGTGCTGTTTCTAGGAATTTGCTTACTGAGAGTAATTTTGTCTTATTGCTGGCTCCCATATTGACAAGAAAATATTTCTGAGGGATTAAGCGTTCTGTCGGGATTGGTTCGAGAATTTCAAGCCCGTAATCCTCTATCGAGAATTATACATGTCCTGTCAGCGTCAGAAACTTGCGGCTTATAGGGAAGCCTTTTTGCCGAGCCTCCCTTGAGATAACGCATAATTGAGTCCGCCTATTAGTAATTCAAATATTCCCGTGATAGATATTCACACACATAATCTTTCACGCCCTCTTCAAGCGGCATAAACTCCTTCGTATAGCCAGCCTCGCGTAATTTCGTCATGTCCGCTTGAGTGTAATACTGATATTTTCCCTTTAAGTGTTCGGGCATGTCGATAAATTTTATCCCCCCCCCGTAGTTAGAATTACGGATAACAGCCTCAGCTAATTCCTGGAAACTCTGAGCACGTCCAGTTCCAACGTTGAAAAGCCCGCTGACTTGTTTATTATCCAGAAGCCACATAATTACGCTGCAAATATCCTTCACGTAAACAAAATCTCGCAATTGGCCGCCGTCAGGATATTCTTTCTTGTAGGACTTGAACAATCTTATCTCGCCGTCAGTCATGAGCTGATTAAACCCGTGAAAAATCATGCTCGCCATTGTTCCTTTGTAATATTCGTTCGGGCCGTAAACATTGAAGAATTTCAAGCCGACGTGTTGAGCCGGGAAAATTTTAGCCTGATGCTTCACCCACTGGTCAAAAATTTGCTTGGAATATCCGTAACCGTTCAATGGCAAAAGTTCATCAATGTCGGCTTTGTCGTCGAAACCTCGTGAACCGTCGCCGTATGTTGCCGCTGAACTCGCATAAATGAAGCTGATTTGTCGTTCTGCACAGTAATTCCAGAGGGACTTTGTGAACTCGAAATTGTTCGTGTATAAATAGTCAAAATCCTTCTCTGTCGTCGATGAACACGCCCCCATGTGGATTATCGCCGTAACATTCTCAAGTTTCGGAAGCTCCGTGAGAAATTCGGACTTGTGAATATACTTCAAAAATTTCTTGTTCCGGATATTCTTCCACTTCTCAGAACTCGCAATATCATCAACAATGACAACATTATTAATTCCAGCGTCATTCAGCGTTCGGACAACACAGCTTCCAATAAAGCCCGCTCCTCCAGTTACAATTATCATTCTTCTGCCTCCATTATAATTTTTGCCGCATCAAGTAAACTCTCAGCATATTTTACACGCTTATATCTTCCATTGAGAACGTCATCAATAATTCCCTCGCGTTCAGTCCTGCCGATGAGAAATCCCCTGCATTCAGTCTTCTCACAAATTCCCAAGTCCCGAAGTTTATCGCCGATCGAGAAGCTAGCGTTAATGTCAACGTCAAAATCTTTAATTGCGCGTTCAAACATTCCGATTAAAGGCTTACGACATGAGCAATTTTCTTCCGGCAGATGAGGACAGTGATATATCGCATTAATTTTCACGTGATTAGCTTCAAGCTCGCGTAACATGAAACGATTTAACGCGTCAAAGTCATTCTCAGTGTAAAATTTCCGGCCAATTCCCGACTGATTAGTTATGATGATGAGAAGATAGCCTGACTTCTGCAAAATTCTCATGCCCTCAATTGCTCCAGGCAGGAACTCGAAATCCTCAGGCTTGTAGACATATCCTTTGTCGATATTAATAGTTCCGTCGCGGTCAAGAAAGATTGCTTTGTTCATGCTAATTCTTTTTCGGCAATCTCGCACATGATGTGAATTAACATGATATGACATTCCTGAATACGTGCCGTTATCTTGCTGGGAATTATCACCGGATAATCCACAACTTTTGCGATTTTTCCGCCGTCCCGTCCAAGCAATGCCGCCGTCTTAGCTCCTTTTTCCCTCGCAACTTCGACAGCTTTATAAACGTTCTCGGAATTCCCGCTCGTGCTAATCCCTATGAATAAATCTCCGGCTTTGGCATGCCCTTCAGTCTGACGTGCAAAAACTTCATCATAGCCGTAATCGTTCGCAATCGCCGTCATCGTCGCAACATCAGCGTTCAAGACTACAGCAGGCCAGGCGTTACGTTCACGCTGAAATCTCCCGACAATCTCACCTGCAAAGTGTAAAGCGTCCGAAGCTGAGCCGCCATTTCCGCAGAGAATTAATTTGTTCCCGTTCTTGATGGTCTCGACGATTTCATGTGAAAGTTTTGCTGTAATGTTAAGAAGTTCGGAGTTCGTGAGTAAATCTTGTTTCGTGTTAATGCTGTCAGTTATTCTCTGAGTGATTAATTCAATCATGACATTTTCGCCCTCTCTATAATATTTGTCGTTGATTTCCCCTTCACAAATGGAAGAAGTACTAATTTTCCGCCCCTAGCTTCAACTTCATTTGTGCCGACGACGTATTCTTTCGCGTAATCCCCGCCCTTAACGAGCACATCAGGTTGTACTTTCTTTATCAATTCCAGCGGAGTATCTTCCTCGAAAACTATAACATAATCGACGAAACTTAAAGCCCCTAACATTTCCGCGCGTTCATTGACTGAGTTAATCGGCCGTCCTTCTCCTTTGAGCCTTCTCACGGAATTATCGCTGTTCAGGCCAATTACGAGAATATCACCGAGTTCTGCTGCCTTCTGAAGATATCTTATATGCCCAATATGAAGAATGTCAAAGCATCCGTTAGTGAACACAATTTTTTCGTTAGCGTGAGTTTTCCTGAACTCGTCAACTGCTCGGCCTGAGATTAATTTATGGGCTGTAGCGTCGGAACTGGCAAATAATTTCTCCTGGACTTCTCGCCAATATACCGAAGACGTTCCTGTTTTAGTAACTTGGACTCCGGCCGCAATATTCGCGAGATTTACAGATTCTTTCATGTTCAAGTTATTAGCCATGCAAGCCGCTAAATACGCAATCGCTGTGTCTCCTGCTCCTGTAACGTCGAAAACTTCACTTCCTGTTGACGGGATAAAGTAAGGTTCACCGTCGCCGACTAAGACCATTCCGCGAGCTCCGCAGGTTGTTAGGACGTAATTAACTTTGCATTTTTCCCTGAGATATTCTGACGCTGAGATAATCTCTTCGTCGGTGTCAACTTTTAAGCCTGTCATGTTTCGTAATTCATTAAGATTGGGCTTCAAGAGATTTGCGCCGGAATATTTTGCTGAGTTTACATCTTTGACATCGATTATGACGGGAATATTTTTTTCGTTGGCGAGCGTGATAATTCCCTGTGTAAATTCATACGTCAATAATCCCTTGAGATAATCTGAGAGCAAAATTATATCGAAGCTGTTAATCTCGTTCCTGAGTTTTGCGAGTAAACTTTCAGCTTCCTCGTGAGTTATGGATGTTGTGTCCTCAATGTCGAGACGTAAGACTTGCTGATTATTTGCCGCCATAAATCTTACTTTTTCGATTGTCGGTCGATTATCTGATGTCAATATAAATCTTGTGTCATCTTCCCATTTTCTGAGCATGTCGCGTAAACTTCTGCCAGCTTTATCATTGCCGAGAATGCCCATGATTTTGACGTTCTGACCTGCCGCGAAAAGATTAGCCGCAACATTGGCCGAACCTCCGGGAACGCTTCTTTCGGATTTTTTGCGGAAGACTGGAACGGGAGCTTCTGGGGAAATTCGCTTAACGTCGCCGTGATAATACGTGTCGAGCATAATATCGCCGATTACGAGAATATTTTTTGCGTTAATATCATTGAGTGAGAACATAAAAATTTTCCTTGTCTTATGAATTTAATTGCCTAATTATAAGCTCAAAGACGTATTCAGGAGTAATTCTATTCATACATTTTCTATGCTTACATGAAAAGCCTGTTTCAGTTGCAAAACATGGTCTGCAAGGTTCATCAATTTGTGCAAAGACTGCTTTATCTGAATATGCCCCGCATTGTTTGGGACTAGTCGGGCCGAAGATTGAGACTGTTTTTATTCCGATTGCGTCAGAAACGTGCTGCATTCCCGTATCAATTCCGACGACGACATCACATAAACTTGCTAAAGCTATTGACTCAGCGACAGAAGTTTTTCCGACATAATCAACGCACTTACTCAATACTTCAGGACTTAAGGCATTATGAATATCGAGTTCCTGTTTTCCGCCGATTAAGATTACCAGCATGTTGCGAGCGAGAATTAACTTGATTAACGCCTCAAAATGAGCTATATGCTGATCGAAATTTCCCCATGATTTCATGTAAATTCTCTCGTGTGGATTTCTATTGCCCTGAAAAGCGTCTGCTCGGCCAATTAATACACCGATAATATATTTTCTCTTGCATGGAGCAAAACGATAATTTATTCTTCCGTGATATTTATTCTGCCAAAAATTGAAGCGTGTATTCATAAAATTTTCTCCTTCATAAATATTCAATATCATTCATTAAGTTGCAAAGCAATGAGTTTCAAAACTTGTTCGGGCGTAATTCTGTCAAGACATCTTCTGTGTTCGCAGTATAAGTACAAGTGTAAATCGTAAGGGTCGTAGCAATATTTACATGGTTCATCGACTTCTGCAAAGACAGCTTTATCTGAATATGCGCCGTGAGTTTTGGGATTAGTTGTTCCGAAGATTGAGACCGTTTTAATTCCTACAGCGTCAGCGACGTGTTGCATTCCGGTATCAATTCCGACTGAGACATTGCATAAACTTACGAGAGCGATTGATTCTGCTACTGAGGTTTTGCCGACATAATCTATGCATTCGTTCAAGATTTCCGGGCTTAAAGCGTCGTGAACTTCGATTTCCTGTTTTCCGCCGATTAAGACGACTTGCCAATTTTGTGCGAGAATTAATTTTACAAGGTCTGCAATATGCGTAATATGACGTATACCCCCCCCCCCAATCACGGGTGTATAATTTGCGTTTAATTCCTCGATTATTCATAAAAGCGTCAGCACGTCCAATGACAACACCAATTACCGGCTTGCTTCTGTCAAAGACATTCACAAATTTTGCGACATCCTGAGGGTCAGGGATTAAGCGAGGGCTGTAATGATGATTGGTAATTCCGAGCTGTTCAAGAATTAGAAGGTTGAAATCGACGAAATGATAATTCTCCGGACTTCCATAACTCGCAAATTTCTTTTTGTCAAATCTTATTCCAGCTTGCTTTTTTGCTCCGACAATCCATGAGACTAATCTTGCCTTCAATAATGGCGTTCCTGCCGCAGAGATTGAGAGAGAGAATTTTTCACGCCGAAGTTTCAGCAATAATTTCAAGAACTCAAATTTATTCTGATGAGCGTTAATCCCTATAATTCTGTCGATATTCAAGCCTGATAATCTTACAACGTCAGCAATTCCCGAATTTTGAACCAGAACAGTAATTTGTGAGTCCGGCCAATTCTCGCGAATTTCCCTGAACATCGGCAACATGCATACGACATCGCCCATTCCGTGCATGGCTTCGATGAAAATTTTCATTTTG
>CALGHA010000194.1 GCA_937915835.1 uncultured Fretibacterium sp.
GCCGAAATTCCCCGAGCTAATCTTGACGAAGCCGAGAGATACTTCAACAATGCTTATCTTCACTTTATGCGCAGAAATTACCGGGACGCACAAGTTTTTCTTGACCAGTCAATCCGGGAAAATACATACATGGTCGATTATTATTTATTGAGCGCGCTTAATTTAAACAGGCTCGGAGATTCTGACAATTCGATTTCTGCCCTGAGAAGTTATCTTGAAGTCCGACCAATGGACACGTCAGCTCCGAGAATTTTGCGGAGTTTCGAGGAACAAAACATGATTTTGCGTGCCATAATTGGAACCGGGCCAATTCCTATGAGCTGGCGACGTGCTGAGACGACCGTCCAAACCGAATGGAACACAGGTTACACTCGCCCTTTTAGTATTCGCGGGCTTGGAAAAATTCGTTCGCTCGGTGAAGTCGTTACGATACCTGACACTTTCGGCGACAATATTTACATTCGAGGCAGTTCACGCAATCCCGTATCAGGAAACTTCTTTAACTCTGGAGGCCTGCGAAAAATTAATGTTCCTTCTCCTGTGATTGCTATTCCGATGGGCGACGGGACTTTTACGATTTTCAACGCTGACGGAGAAATTTATTCACTGCGAAACTTAAGCGACAGAAATATCGTAAGCGCCGATTATCTCACTACAATTCCTTCACTCGTCGTGTCTGACGCTGAATTAATCTCGCAAAACATGTTCGCAGTTGCAGATCCGGCTGACAGGAATATTGCGTTTTATCAGGCTTCGGCGACTGGCTTAAACGTTCGATTTTGGACACCGCCATTGAGAGAGGGAGAATTTTTGTTTGAGCCTGTTGCAATTGAAAGTTTCGCGGACTGGCTGGCTGTTGCTGATAGAGCTAACGAACGAGTTTATATTTTGAACATTACGAGCCAGGAATATTTTGACATCCGCGAAGTTCCCAAGCCCAGAGATTTAATTTGGTCGCCGCTTGGTGAATTATTTATCCTGTCAGAAGAAGGCAACGTTTACGAGTTCGAAGTTGATTTCGGAGCGAGATTATTTGCCAACAAAAACGCTTCGACAATGTATGAAGGTCTCGAAAATATCTGGTCATTCTTTCATTCACCTGAAGGCGATATAAACTTTATGGACAT
>CALGHA010000195.1 GCA_937915835.1 uncultured Fretibacterium sp.
GTATCACAAATTGTATGGTGTTCACGGAAGGAACGGACTTGCCGAACGTCCAGACAGTAATAATGGCACGACCGACGAAAAATATTAGCCTTTATCTTCAGGCAATCGGACGAGGAACACGCTTATATCCTGGCAAGGAATATTTAACACTGATTGATTGTGTTGGAGCCGGAGATGAAGCGGATTTATGCACAGCACCTTCACTATTGGGGCTTAATATTGACAGCGTTCCAGCATCAAAGCGTCAAGAACTTCAAGGAAATTTATTCGACCTTCCTGAACTCATCGAGAAAGCTGAAGATACCCCCGAAGCATGGATACGTAACGTTGAGCATGTAAACATTTGGGCACGCAAAAGCAGTTACAATCTTCATGGAGTAAATTATTTCCGGATGCCTGACGGACGACTTATATTGAACGCGCCGAAAATAATAATTCCTGCTGAGGACAGTTTAGGGCGCATAATGTGGAATGGACGGCTTGAACCTGCGCAAAAAGTTTTCGACGTAATTTATGAAAATTTGAGACGTAATCATGAAGCCCAACGGCCATTATGGGACTTGAATTTAATCAAGCAATGGGGAAATTGCGACGCAACCGACCGACAAAAAGCCTTAATCCGCAAGAAACTTCCAGACTTTGATGTGAATAACCTGACAAAATTTGAAGCCGCACAAATTTTAACGCGCTGTTTCGTGAACAGTTCAAGTTATGAGCCTCCGACATCAAAGCAAATTTACGTTCTTCGGAAAAATGGTTATAGCGTTGAAGGCTTAAGCAAGTATGACGCGATGAAAATTATTCGGAGGATATATGAGACGCGGGCATAATTTTGAGGCTGAACTTGACCGTCTGAGTAAATATCTCAATGCTAATGGAGTTCACATGCACAAAAACCACGCTAAACGGACAGAGCAAGGCGTATATCTTGAGGGTGAGCCTTTTGACTATGAAGTTTTTTCTCATGGAGTAGTTCACTGTTTCGATGCGAAAGAATGCGCAGGCTCCCGCTGGAACTTGAAGAACGCGAAATTGAGCCAGTTAAACAATTTGTTGATGTGTCAGAGAAACGGAGCACAGGCCTATTTTTTAGTTTGGTACAAAGCGAGGAATTTAATCATTCGTTTTGACGCTGAACTCATCAAGGAAGCCTTGAAGTCCGGTAAAAAAAGTTTAACGC
>CALGHA010000196.1 GCA_937915835.1 uncultured Fretibacterium sp.
TCTTCGCGTAAAGTCATGATAATAACCTCCTAAAAAAATTTTTACGGCAACGGATAATGATCCCAAATTGGAACGCCGATAAAGATTCCAGCCTTGAACTCCTCAGAGCCGTACATAATCGCAAATTTCATGTCGACAAGATTATTCGGGAAATTCACGGCCAATCCCACTTCCCAAGGAGCATCAACCTTTTTCCATTCCTTATCCATTGCGTAACCCCAGCTTGCGAAGAACTCTCCGGCGATTACTCCCATTGCTGTACGTTTCAAAATTTTTCTCACGGCTAAATTCGTCCAGAACATACGCTCGGCCTCAATCGGATTTCTCGCTAATGAATATAATTCTTCGGCGGCTCCTAAATACACAGCATGACTTCTACGGTTCAAATCTCCTTCAGCAAATCCCAACCGCAAATAAGTTCTCCATATATCAGAGACTTCAAGCGGCTTGAAATAACTCAACCTGTAATTAACCTCGTCAAAGTCAGGCCACCATGCATTAACTCGCCAAGCATAACCTTTTGTCGGGTCGCTGGCCATGTCGAGCGTGTCAACTTCAGCGAAGAATGTCGGACCTGCTGACTCTGTGTCATCCTTCGTCGAAATCGGATCTCCGTCAACATGTTCATACGCGTAACCAATTCCAACGTTGACATCTCCCCACGTGAATAACTTGCTCACTCCTGCCGCGTATCTGTCCCAATCTCTGAGTTTGTCGTCTTTACCGGCCGGCTTCCAGTTCTGAGCTGAAAGAGTGAACTGCCACGAATCCATAGGCTGAGGAGCTGTCTGATACGTTAAATCCAATCCCATTTGGTCGCCAATCTTCGCAACTCCGATTAACGAATCATATTCTGACCAGATGCCGCGAGCTTCACCTTTGAGATAAAGCCACCTGTTAGGATGTAAATTTGTCGTGTAACCTGAAATTCCAACTTTAAGCTCAGGAGATTGTCGAACGTCAACACGAATAAGGACATCTCCGCTTTCTGTCCGGCCAAGCTGATAATCAGCAAGTTCAATTCCTGCCGCTCCTGAAAGTTTCGTCATAGCCTCGTCAATATCTTCTAAATCTACATGTTTTCCCTTTAAGCGTGAAAGTCTTTGTTTAACAAGCTCCGTAGTCTTCGGAGGCAAGCCGTGAACTTCAACATCACCGATTATGTCGCTGCCTTCAGATTGTATTTCTTCAAAAGTAGATGATGACGCAATTAATTCCTGGCCTTGTCCTGAGAGCGCTTTAATTTCGTCGATTTTGGGCATTGCCGCTTCACGTCCAAGCGAAATAATTTTTTCCGGGTCAGTCGTGTCAAGCATTCCCAAACCGACAACATCAGGCTTCAACAAAATATCCGCTGCTGCTCCTTCCTCGTCAGTTGTTCGTCGCATTAAAACAGTGAGAGACTGATTGATAACGTCCATGTAAGAATTTATTCCTTCAAGCATAGAATCCGAAATATCAACGGCGATTATTGGCGTATTCGGGAAAATCTCACGAGCTGTGTAAACCGGCAAATTCGAGACAACTCCGCCGTCAACAAGAAGATGTTCATCAATGACCCATGGCTCGAACAACATCGGAATTGACATTGAGGCTCTCATTGCGGCCGCTAAATTTCCCTCGCGAAGAACAACTTTTTCTCCCGTCTTAATATCCGTAGCAACTGCAGCATAAGGAATTGGGAGCTTGTTGAAATCCGTAACTGTTACATGCCTCATTAACTGTGAAAAGTATTCGTATAATTTATCGCCGGTCAATAATCCTTTGGGACCGTTACTTCCGTTCTGTTTCTTGTAAGTTAATGCTGGAATTGTACTTTTCTTTGCACGTCTGTCATTCCCGGTGAAAACGAACATTGGCCCGGTATTCTCGCTAAGTAAACTCGGCAGGTCCAATTTATGCAATATCCCGTGTATCTCCTGAGTGGAATATCCCGAAGCTCGCAATGCTCCCATTAATGCGCCCATGCTCGTGCCGACAATTCCGACAATCTGAACGCCGTTTTCTTCAAGAGTTTCCATTACGCCCAAGTGAGCAAATCCCTTCGTTCCTCCTCCGGATAAAACGAGAACTACTCCGGCATCACTCTGAAACGGGCTTAAAGCGACAAGAATTATTATTAACGATAAATATATAAATTTCCTGAACACGGTGATAATATCTCCTTTCTAAATTAACATGATTAACATGATAAATAAATTCCCCTGATAAGTAAAACGGCTCCGGCCCATTCAGACCAGAACCGTAGAAAAAATTTCTGCTTGTCAATTATGAAAATTATTACAGGTCAATCAATTTTGAAGGATAACACCAAGAAAAGACCTCCTGCAGGCTGAAGCTCAAACGGAAGCGTAAAACTTCTCATGCCGTTATCTTCCTGAGTTACGTTCTTGATATTTTCCCCGATTATCAACTGCGGCGGAGTTACGTCAACTGTTCCCAAAGCACTCTGAACAAGCGCACGGCCGCCAATCATGTTGGAAAGCTCGCCGATTACGCTCATTGAGACATCATCGCCGAGAACTGGAGCAATCATTCCGCCCGACATTGCACCGATGATATTCTCGAAGCCGGGTTTATCCAGCATAATATTGACAGTGCCGCGTGAACCTACTCCGACGACTCCAATTAGGGCAGTTGTGCAGACGTTAGCAACTTTTATTCCCTGTGAAACTTTTGACTTGTTGAGGGTGATATTCAGCCCCACCTCTCGCCCTACTGACAGAACAGCCGATGCAAAACTATTCACGAGAGCGACAAGTTTATCATTACCGGCCATCTAAAATTAATCTCCCTCCCTGTAATTAATTGTGAACTTGATTTGAATTTGTATTATTATAGCTTATTCGCGCTTATATCTCTATATTTTTTCACAGCACGTAAAGCAATTGCCCAAGC
>CALGHA010000197.1 GCA_937915835.1 uncultured Fretibacterium sp.
GAAGTGATGATAAAGTCTCCAAGTGAACTGGGCAATGAAGTCTTAAAGTTAATGAGTTTATTGTTCAAGAGTAATTAAATAAAGATTATGCCCGTTCTGATGAAAATTTTGGGGCGGGCATGTGTTTTTGCCGAAAATTTTTTGCGTTCTTGTTCTGTCTGATGATGATATTTACGACTTTGACTATTCAATTTATGAGGACACTTTTTTAATTGCAGATTTGCTTTCGTTTGATAATTCCCCTGTGGTCAGCGTTGAAGTGAATTATATTCTTGAAGGAGCCGGAGTTGTTGAAGTCGAGGAAATCACAGAAGGCTCATTATGACCCGTTAAAAGCCCCCGAAGATCTCGCTGTAATCTGGTACGATGCCTCGAATGATATAGCTATTATGTTGAGTGAGGACAGCGTTTTAGACAGCGAAAATCATACAGTGAAAGTTTCTGTAGCTCATTTCAGCGTTTACGGCGTAGTTTCACGCTCGGAATGGCTTGAAATGTGGGGAAAACGCCTGCCTACAATTCGGAGCAGTGATGTTCATTATAATATTGTGCTAGCTATGGACTGCTCTGGAAGCATGTACGGAAGTGCGATGACAAACAGTATTTCTTCAGCTCAAAATCTCGTTGACACTCTAAACAGCGGCGATTATATATCTGTCGTTGCTTTCTCTGACTATGCAAGTGCAATTGTAGAACGGACCGAGATAACTGATGAAAGCAAAATTACAGTTAAGACCAGAATTTCAATGCTTGGTGCAATGGGAGGGACAAACATAGACGCTGTTCTCAGATGGTTACGGAACTTTGTACGATTCAACGCTTCAATGACTGAAGGATAACGGCCAAAAAGTTATTTCTGTTGGTATTGGTAACGGTGTAGATCAAAATTTGCAGCATTCTTCATAAACTAGAAAACAGTGTAACTAAGCAGGCTTTAGCGAAATACTTTAATATACTTTTAGGAGAATTTTAGACAAAATTCACTGTATCGGTTAATCAGCTTGATTATGCTGAAATTATTATAGCTTTCCTTTGTGGTAATAAAACTACAACACAAGCATTAGTTGTGCCTGGCGGTGGTGAGCTGCTTTCAATCGCTGATATGCTGTACCAGATGGCGCAAAAACGAGAAGAATTTAACGTGCTCCTTGCACCATCACAAAGCTGGACTGAACGATTATTAATATTTGTTTATGCAGGGGGTAAAAATTTCCCGTAATATTCCTCAATTTTTACTGCCATATCATGAACCGTAATAATCTTCTCCGGATTAAACTTGCACGAAACCCCATCACTCAAAAATTTTCTCATAGCCTCACACCACGCCTTAATATCCCCGTCCGGGATTAATCCTGAGTTTTCGCCAGCAATCTCATGCAACGCCTCCAAGTCCGACGCTAACACCGGCAATCCCTCAGCAACAGCCTCAAGCACAACTAATCCCATTCCTTCGCTGTGAGACGGAAATAATAAGCACGACGCTTCCGACATGAAAAATTCTATCTCACTCTTATCTTTAGCACCATGAAACTTTACGCGTTCACTCAAGCCCAAATTATTCGCTAACTCTTCAAGCTCTCTATGCTGAGGACCTTCGCCGATAATATCAAGCGTCCAGTCATAATTTTTCAGCTCACTCAATCCAAGCAAAACTACATCAATCCCCTTAAGCCTCGTCAAGCGTCCCACTGTCAAAAATTTCACATGAGAATTAATTTTGGCTTTATGCTTCAACTTCGGCGGGACAATTCCATTCTGGATGATTATATTCTCATCAGGAAGATATTTTTGCAGATGATGTTTCACGGCTTCGGAGACGCATATAACTCCGTCAGCATGCTTCAACGCGATTAAACCGGGATTTAACGAGTAAAGAGCGTGAGCCGTCATGAGCCACTTGACTTTAATCCTTCGCGACAAAATCCAAGCAACCCATGCAGGAACCCTCGAATGAGCGTGAATTACGTCCCAGTGAAAATTTTTGTTGAGTTCGGCCAATTTTCGAGAACAGTAAAGCATCGTGAATAAATTCTTGCGATAAACAGGTAAATGAATTATCCTCACATTTTCAGGCAATTCACTCTCAAGTCTTCCGCCTGAATTTGCAAGCGTAATCTCATGTCCCCTTGTTGCCATCTCACGAATTAAATTCAGAACGTGAACTTCAACACCTCCTTCATCAAATCCAGGAACAATATATAATATTCTCATTTAATGATTATCCATTCGGCAGCTCGTTTAGCCTCGTTGTAATCAAGATTATGTTTCTGTTCAGGAGGCTCAAGGAACGTCATCAAGTCAGGTTTGTCGCCTAAATCATCGATTAATTTCCTGTTAATCATTTTGGTAAACATAGCATCAAAACGCTGTGCACCATAGCCGAAAAAATCTTTGACTTTATGCTGTATTCTCGGAACTCGCAATAACCCAACTTTGAAGCCAGCCGTAACAGCTTCTGAGACCATCGAGACGGAATCATCAGTTACAAGAACATGCGTAGCTTTGCCGAGTAACGCCGTAACTGAGTTATAATTAGGCCTCTGCGAGATTAATATCATATATTCAACCGTAGGAACTCCGTTAAACATTTCTGCTAACTTTTTATCGACTGCCTCGCCCGTTCGTCGTGAGCTTGTCAGCATAATTTTTATACCGTCAATATATCTCAATGGCCCTAAAGTATCTTCGCACCATTCAGGCGTTAATTTATAGTTCGAATCACTTCCGCCGACAAGAACAACTAAAACTTTCTCGCCCGTAAAATCTTTTCCCTTGAAGACGGTATCAGAAATTTTTGTTAAATCAGGAATGTAAATATGATTAGGCGCTCCCAAAGTAGTGCAGATGTTCAAAGCTGTAGGATCATGAAAGTCATGTTCAGGAATTATAGCGTAATCAAACGGCCTTGTGCCTAAAATTGAAGGTGTCATTACGACGGCAGATTTATTCCCGGTAGCTTTAGCAAGAGCAAGAGTGAACGGAGCTGTTGAACTTCCTGCAGAGATGAACAAAGTATCTTTTTCAATGTCGTCCACAGAAACCCCGAATTTATGAAGCCATTGTTTAGCGTAATCAATGCCTCCTGTTGCGAGTTTTCGGGCAGAAAGTTTCAGCTTGAAGAATTTTTGCAGGCCCGTTAACTTCGGAACGTGCACAATCTCTTCAAGATGAGCCCCGCTTAATCTTTCAAGCCACTCCGCAATACCTAATGACTGGTGATAATGTCCGCGAATATCATCGCTCAGAAGTATTACGTGTTTGAACTTCGGCATCTCATAATTCCCCTCACTCTCTCTAAATCTTCAGGCGTGTCTACTCCAATGCTTTCATTTTTGCATTCTGTAATTTTCACTCGAATTTTATAGCCATGTTCCAAAATTTTTAATTGCTCCAGACTTTCAGTCTCACTAAGCGGTGTTGACGGGAGCGAGACATATTTTTTCAGGAAATCAACGCTGTAACCGTAAATTCCTATATGCTGGTAAATCGGCAAATCTGACTTGTTGCGCTTAAACGGGATTAATGAACGAGAGAAATATAACGCGAAATTCTCACGGGACAATACAACTTTTACAATATTGGGATTAGCAAAATCTTGTTTAAGTTCACTGCATAAAGTTACACAATAATTCTCACGTAAAAGCTCGGCCGTCTCATCAATCATTAACGGATCTAATAACGGCTCATCTCCCTGAATGTTAATCACAGCGTCAACAGCAAAATTTTTCACAGCCTGTTCACATCGTGCCGTCCCATTCGGAAGCTCTGAACTCGTCATTACTGCCTTGCCTCCGAAATTTTTTACACACTCATAAATTCTTTCGTCATCCGTCGCTACGAGAACATCACAGAGTTTTTCTGACAGTTTCGCTCGCTCGTAAACACACTCAATCATAGTTTTCCCGTTAATGTCAGCTAAGGGCTTGCCGGGAAATCTTGTTGACGAGTAACGTGCAGGGATAATTCCGAGTATCTTCATGCAATACCTGCCTTCAGTAATTCATGAATATGTATAATTCCGACGGGTTTATTATTCTCAACGGCGATTAACACGCTGACTTGATTTTGCTCAATAATTCTCACGGCTTCAGCGGCTAATGCGTCAGGATTAATAACTTTCGGCGTTTTCGTCATTGCGTCCTCAATCTTAGTATTAAAAGCGTCATTGCCGGATTTCTCCATTAAGCGGCGTAAATCTCCGTCCGTGAAAATTCCCGTCAAGTTTCCGGCTTCATCGACAATGCAGGTTGTTCCGTAACCTTTTCCCGTAATCACGAACAAGGCATCTTTGACCGTAACGCCCTCTTTCACAACAGGAAGATTTATTCCAGTTCCCATTAAGTCGCGAACTTTCGTCAATAATTTACGTCCCAAAGCTCCACCCGGATGGAACATTGCAAAGTCCTCACGCTTAATCCCCCGCAAAATCGTAACGAGTGCCGCTAATGCATCACCAATTACAAGCTCAAGCGTCGTACTGCTCATAGGGGCCAATTGCAACGGGTCGCCTTCGGTCTCAACGTGAGCATTCAAGACTATATCAGCATGCTGTGCTAAAGGTGAAGTGAGTGAACCGGTGATTGCAATCATCTTTGCTCCAATTCGTGAGAAATTCGGCAATAATGAAACAATTTCGGCTGAAGATCCGCTGTTGCTGATGAACAGGCCAATATCCTCACGCCTGACCATTCCTAAATCTCCGTGTGAGGCTTCGGCGGCATGAAGAAAGAATGAAGGAGTTCCGAGTGAAGCTAACGTAGCAGAAATTTTTCGTCCGATATGCCCGGATTTTCCCAATCCTGCGACGACTACACGGCCTTGACACGCATAAATCTCACGTGCTGCCTTCACAATTTCAACGTCAAGATTTTCTGCTGAACGTAAAATCTCGTTGGCTTCGGTGAGCATTAATTTTTTCGCTGAGTTCAATAATTCCTTGTCAGAGTGAGGCAAGTTTATTCACTCCTCTTCATTAATATTCAAACTTTTTCTAGTATTGTGGATTGCTAAAACTTGGTCAAGAAATTTTTCCATCTTGTCAAGCGGTATCATGTTAGGTCCGTCGCTTAAGGCTTCTTTGGGGTTCGGGTGAGTTTCAGCAAAAACGGCGTCAATCCCGACTCCTGCGGCCGCTCGTGCTAAAGGAAACGCGAGCTTGTAATTCCCTCCGCTTGCTCCTCCGAGTTCTCCGGGCCTCTGTGTTGAGTGTGTAGCGTCGAACATCACGGGATAACCGAAATTCCGCATTGTTACAAGTCCGGTCATGTCGACAACTAAACGATGATAGCCGATTGACGTGCCTCGTTCACAGAAAATTACGTTGTCATTTCCGGCTTCACGACATTTAGCGGCGGCGTAAATAATATCCTCAGGAGCTAAGAACTGTGCTTTCTTGATGTTGATAATTTTTCCCGTTTTAGCGGCGGCAACGAGCAAGTCAGTCTGTCTGCACAAGAACGCGGGAATTTGCACGATGTCAACGACTTCACCGGCAGGAGCGGCTTGATAACTCTCGTGAATATCCGTCAAAACAGGAACTCCGACAATTCGCTTAATCTCGTCTAATTGTTCAAGTCCTTTTTCGAGACCAGGACCGCGCCAAGCATGAACTGACGTGCGATTAGCTTTATCGAATGAGGCCTTGAAGACGTAAAGTAAATTTCTTTCATCGCAGAGTTTCTTCATGAACTTAGCGACACGAAGCCCGAGCTCCTGACTTTCAAGCGAACAGGGGCCCGCTATGACAGCAAGGCTCCCGTCCCCGATAAATTTTCCGTTAAGGTAATATTTTCGTACTTCCAATTTTTTACTACGCTTTTCCGTCAGATCCGAAGAGTTTAATTTTCTCGCGTACTGTCTCTTTGATTGCTTCAACGCCAGGAGCTAATAACTTTCTGGGGTCATAGCCTTTGCCCTCGTTGTCCTTACCTGCTTCGATGTATTTACGGGTTGCGGCCGCAAAAGCAAGCTGGCATTCGGTGTTGACGTTGACTTTTGACACGCCGAGAGTGATAGCTTTCTTGACCATTTCGTCGGGAATTCCTGAACCGCCGTGAAGTACGAGAGGCATAATCCCGGTTTTCTCCTGAATTGCTGCGAGTGTCTCGAATGATAAACCCTTCCAATTGGCCGGATATTTTCCGTGAATGTTGCCGATTCCAGCTGCGAGCATATCAACGCCTAAATCTGCAACTCTCTTGCACTCGTCGGGATCCGCACATTCGCCCATTCCGATAACGCCGTCTTCTTCTCCGCCGATTGCGCCGACTTCAGCCTCGATTGTCATTCCCAAATTATGCGCAACGTGAACAAGCTCTATTGTCTTTGCTACGTTCTCATCAATCGGGAAATGTGAGCCGTCGAACATGATTGACGTGAATCCGGCTTTGACACATTTATAAGCGCCTTCGTAAGTTCCGTGATCAAGATGTGTACAAACTGGAACGGTAATGCCGAGTGCCTTATCCATAGCTTCAACCATTGCTTGAACGGTTCTGAAGCCGCCCATGTATTTCCCTGCACCTTCGGAGACACCGAGAATTACGGGAGCTTTGAGTTCTTCGGCAACCTGAAGTACTGCCTTTGTCCATTCGAGGTTATTGATGTTGAACTGACCGACTGCGTAATGTCCGGCTTTAGCTTTTGTGAGCATTTCTTTTGCGTTTACTAACATGCTGTAATTACCCTCCTGATTAATAAATTCTGGATAAAGTAATTATATAGCATTTTACGATTTAACGCTCTAGCCATGAATTTTTTCACGATATATTTAATCTCAACGCAATAATATAACATGTTATATTTTCTCAACGTATTTTCATGTATAATCTCAACGCATCATCTTCTAGCTTCAAGTATCATTTTCTATTTTCACGTATTATCTCAACTTATCTCAACATTTTTATGATTATTCCCACGTGTTTATTTTTATTCCCCCCCGCCCGCC
>CALGHA010000198.1 GCA_937915835.1 uncultured Fretibacterium sp.
TGTAATTCACAATTCTCACGTTTCACGCTGTCTTCAAGCTCACGCCAAATCCATAACGCAATATTCTCCGCGCTGGGCTGAGAAATTATCTCATTGATATATGCATGATCTAAACGAGAAAGAATTTTTTCCTTCACAATTTGCTTAAGCTCGATAAAGTCCATAATCATCCCTTCAGAATCAGGCTGACCGTCAAGAACTATTCTTAATCTATAAGTATGTCCGTGTAACTTTTCGCATTTTCCGTGATAATTAACGAGATTATGAGCGGCATCAAACGTGAAATCCTTGCTTAATAACAATTTTCATGACCTCCATTTTTCGCCAGCAAGCATAATATTTTCACGGCCTCCATCGTTTATGAAGCCAGAACCATAATTCCGGTCGTTTACGTATAAATTTCTCCAGAGCTTTATTGCATTCCAGCACGGCCAATTTCACGCGCTCGTCATGATTTATGCTTTTATCTTTATCCGGAAGATTAACGGGGTCAAAAAATTCTATTTCGTGTTCAAACGGGGCATGACGATAAATACAAACGGGAATAATCGGAACTCCAGCGAGCATAGCCATTACAACCGGGCCGGGCATGTTCGTAGCGTCTTTTCCCATGAACGGCACCATCATTCGGCCTGTTCCTGCAATGTCATTGAGAAGGGCTAAATGCATTCCGTTCTTCAACAAGCGCGCGTATTTCTGCACGGATAATTCCTTCTGCAAAAGTTCCTCCTGCGAGTTTTCCCGCATTTCATGGACGTAACGCGAAATATCCTCATCATGAAGCTCCTGCGAAACTATATTCAATTTATGTCCGTGTTTTCTTGCGTACTGAGAATACCAGCTAGAAAGAACTTCCCAATTCCCGAAATGTCCAGATAAAAATATTACGCCCTTCTTTTCGGCTAAAAGCTCAAAAGCTAATTTCTCGTTATGAACTTTCTTTACCCAGTCAAAAACTTGTGAAGTGTCCCGCTGTAATGCTAAAAGCTCCGTAACTGTCCAAGCGAGATTTTCATAACACTTAGCGCGCATATCCTTTCGCCACTGTTCAGAACTATCAGGATATGCAATCTTCAAATTCTCATCAATAACTTTTGCACGAGGCTTAATCACCTTCAGGAGGCCGGAGAAAAATTTTGCCGTAATCTTCCCCCGAACTCCTGTGTTCGCAAATGCCTCAAAGAATTTTATCGCTCGTACTGCCGCTTTGCTCATTGCGCAATAACTTTTCTATAAAGCGTAATTATCGAATCCGTGCATTTTTCGTGTGAACGTCGAGACTTCAGGAAATGCCGGGCCGCACTGGCTAAATGTTTTCCCTTGTCGCCTAATCCTTGAGCAATAATTTTCTTGATGTTCGTATTCTCGTCGAGCAAAAAATATCCGTCAGGCCCTAAAATTTCATCGAGATAGCCGGATTTCTTAGAAGCAATCGCAGCTCCTCTCATCGTCAAAATTCCTGCTCTCATTGCCTCGCGCGGGGTCGTCTCGTTGGCAAAATATACTCCGCTCAAGACTTCAGGACGTAAAAGTTTGTCGGAAATGTCAACAACTTCATAGTCCCCCTTCGGAATTTCTCTCAGACCTCGCATAAATACAGCCTTCTTGACTTCCTCACTGCTTGAACCTAACGAGTCAAACACGGGATAAATTACAGCTTCTCCGCTCTTCGCTCCCTCGTTAAAGAAACGTGAAGGATAACCGCCCCAAAATTGTGCACCGTCTAAAAGTGTGTGAACCGTACGTGAATGCATTCTGACAATTCGCCACCATGCCGGAGGATGTCCGAATAAGTGCCAGATTTCCCGTTTAGTGAAAATATTTTTAACTCGTTCAAACGCGGCTTTGTGATGAAACTCTTTAGCGTTGATAACTTGCAAATCAATATTCTTGGAATGACTGCGAAGAGCTTCGGCCATTTGAATTATTACCTGAGCTAAAACGTCGCTGACTGAATCCGAAATATACCAGTTACATGTATGCATAATTTATCCAATCCCTGCCATATTAAATTTTTTCCGGCCAATTCTTACAAATAAATATTTCTTACAGATTAACATATCTTCTGTTAGTTCTGCCTTCTCGTCCGAAATTTTTACGCCGTTAATCGACACTCCACCTTGACGAATTGCACGCTTAGCCTCGCTGTTACTCTCACATGCTCCCGAACTCGCTAAAACATTCACAACTCCAGCAGGAAATTTCACGTCTTCAAGAGTTTGATACGGGACTTCAGCTTTCAACATCTCACAAGTCGCCTCATCAACTCCGGAAAAATCAATCTTGGGATTAAATAATATCTCGCTGGCTGTGATAACTTTTTCAGCAACTTCCCGTGAGTGAACCGTCGCAGTAACTTCAAGAGCTAATTTCTTCTGGGCAATTCGATTTTCAGGTCTCGCGTTGTGTTCGTTCATAATCGCGTTAATCTCATCAATCGGAAGGAACGTGTAAAGTTTTAATAATTTCTCAACGTCTCGGTCATCCGTGTTGAACCAGAACTGATAAAATTTATACGGGCTTGTTTTTTCCGCGTCAAGCCAGACAGCTCCGGCCTCAGTCTTCCCGAATTTCGTTCCGGATGATGTCAATAATAATGGCTGTGTCAATCCGAAAACTTCAGCTCCCGTTGTCCTCCTGATATAATCCGAACCAGCTAACAAATTTCCCTGCTGGTCATTGCCGCCCATTTGAAGCCGACAATTGTAATTCTCGTTGAGATATTTGAAGTCCATAGCTTGAAGCAAAACGTAAGAAAACTCCGTGTAAGAAATTCCCTTTGATGGATCCTCAAGGCGTGAACGAATATATTCGCGGGCTATTAAGTTGTTGATTGAGAAATATTTTCCGACATCGTGAAGAACTTCAAGGAACGTCATCTTGCTTAACCAGTCGTAATTGTTCAATAATAATGCTGAGTTTTCGCCGCAATCAAAATTCAGAAACTTTTTCAGCTGAACTTTTACGCCCTCAATATTATGTTGAACAGCTTCAAGAGTGATTAAGTTACGTTCTTTGCTTTTTCCTGAAGGGTCGCCGATTAATCCTGTTCCTCCTCCAGCTAAAGCAATTGGCCGATGTCCTAATTTCTGAAGCCAACCCAGAGCCATTAAGGGGATTAAATGTCCAACGTGTAAACTGTCAGCCGTCGGGTCAAAGCCAACGTAAGCCGTAATCATCTCTTCGTTCATGACCTGAGAAAGACGCTCTTCATTCGTACACCATTCGAAATAGCCGCGTTCTCTCAGGACTTCAAAAGCATTCATGTTTTATGCACGCTCCTAAATTTACTTTTTGACGGTTATTATATAATACTCAAAAAATTTCATTCCAGGTTTCAGAAAGGGTATTTTATGCGAAAATTTTTTCACTCACTAATAATTTCGACGATAATAATTACTTCGCTTGCCTCAAATTTATATGCTGCTCCTCTTTACGATTTATTCTGGCGGCGTTCATGGACGGAAATGGAGATGCAATTCAACTCTCTTAAGAAGAAGACTGCTCGCGATTATTCGTTGATGGCGAATGCTTACAGGTTTCAGGAGAAATGGACGGAAGCCGCTGTAATTCTGGAGTCTCAAGCTAAAAATTTTCCCGCTTCAATTAAGCCTTATGCTGATATGACACTTTTACTAGCTTACGAGAACACTAATCAGCCGCAAAAAGCTCTGACACTCGCAGAAAATTTGTACAAAAATGCTCCGGCAGATATTAAGTATTATGTTGCTCTTGCTCAATATCGTATCAACGACAAGCAAAAGGGAAATACTCTCACGGCTTTAACCCGAATGCTCGCGAATGCCGGGACTGACGAACGAAAAATTTTCACTCTCACGCGTTTAGTTCAGCATCCTGGAAATCGAAATAAGACCGAACACGCTTTACAACTTTTAGAATTACAGGCAGGAAGTAAAGAGGCCGCTTCAGTCTTAGCAAGTGTGAAAAATCCCGACAATAATATTCGTGTCGCGCTCGGAGTTCATTATCACACTGTCGGCGACAACAAAAACGCTCTGGAAATTTTAAAGGGAGCAACCGGACGTAAAGCGATTTATTATCGAGCATGGGCCAATTCAAGACTTAAGAATAACAACGACGCATTAAACTTATGGGGAGGCTTAGCAGTCAGCGGAAATTCTTACGCGTCATCATCAGTTACACGAATTGCAAGCCTTGCGAAAGATAAAGGTATGATGAACTCATGCTTAAGAGTTCTTGAGAGAATTTCACGTGAACGACGCGGCAATGTCCAGATGAGAGCACTTCAAGCCCTCTTGAACCTGACAGCCAAAAACGACACAGCTCGGCGCGATAATCTCGAAGCTCAGATTTTACGATCATTCCCAAATTCAAGCGTTGCATTTAACGTGATTTGGGCACGGGCATTCCGAAATCTTGACGCTAAAAATTACTCGGAAGCCGCAAAATTATTCAAACAGCTTGACGCTCCAGGTGTTACGCAATATAAACGGGCGAGAATTTTATACTGGCTTGCACACGCTCAGGCATTGGCCGGACAAAATCAAGCTGCCGCGAATACTACAGCACTTCTGAAACGTAAATATCCATTAACGATTTATGCATTATTGACGGGACAAAAATTAAATATTGTGAACGGGACTAATCCGAACTTGACGCTTAAACCTTCGGAGCTTGAGCAATGGGGATTTATTTATCACGCGTATTTACGGCTCTCACGTCCAAAGGCTAACACTAGGGAACTTTACAGCGCGTTGAGATTATCGCGGTGGCTTGGGCTTGAAGAGAGTTATTCTGAGGCTAGACGGCTTGAAACTCTCATGACCTCGAACACTACACTTTATCGCGGCGATTTGGAAGCGTTATATCCAAGACCTTATAAAGCACTCGTTGACGCGGCGGCTAAACAATACGGAGTTGAAAGCAATTTTGTCTGGGCAATAATGCGTCAGGAAAGCGCGTTCAAAGTTAATGCCCGAAGTTGGGTAGGAGCAGGAGGATTAATGCAGTTGATGCCCGCAACAGCTAAGGAAGAGGCTAAACGTGCAGGACTTTCACGCTACGATTTATACAACGCAAGCGACAATATCAAGCTCGGAACGTCTCATCTCGGATGGCTCGGAAGAAATTTCGCTCGTCCTGAATACGTAATGGCCGCTTACAATGCAGGCTCCGGAAACGCTCGAAAATGGCTGAAGGAAGTCGGGAATAATCCGGATTTAGCACGATGGATTGAGGCCGTGAAATTCGACGAAACTAACGGCTATGTTCAACGTGTCAGCGCTAATCTGGAAATTTATAGAATGCTTTATAATGGAAAATAACATCCCTTATGAACTCTCGGATTATGTGTTAGCAAAATATTTTCGTTCGGCTGGTCAACGTCAAGGCTGGCTGAACGAGAATGACATTATTGCGTCGGTTTCAGGAGGCGGCGATTCGATTGCGTTATTGTGGATGTGTCGAAAATTCTTTGCTGGGAAAATTATGGCTTTGCATGTCAATCACGGAATTAGAGGCTCAGAAGCTGACGAAGACGAAAATTTTACGGCCAATTTCGCGGAAAATCTCGGCTGTGAGTTCATCAGCGTGAAAATCGACGTTCCAAATCAGCAGGAAAAAGGAGAATCCCTCGAATCAGCCGCAAGACGTTTACGACATCAGATTATTATCACGACAGCGAAAAAGTTAAACGTGAGAAATATTCTGCTCGGTCATAATCGCGACGATTTAGCCGAAACAGTTTTATTCAACATTTTACGGGGAACAGGAATTAGGGGAAGCGTCGGCATAACGGAATTTACGGAGATTGACGGGATAAAATTTTTCCGGCCGTTATTGGGACTTCGACGAGACTTTTTACGCGACATTCTCAGAGTTCGGGGCTTAACCTGGCGCGAAGACAGCACGAATAATGACGATAAATACACACGAAACTTCATCAGGTTAAAACTTTTGCCATTAATCGAAGCTAACATTAACACTTCAGCCATTGAGCACCTAGCTTCATTCGGAGAAGACATGAGACGAGTTCGAGAATATGAAGATGTCCAAAGCCGTCAGCTCTTGAGTGAATGCCGCGATGATAAATATATTCTGGACAGGAAATTTTTACGCACTCTGACTGAAGATGATATTATCCTGATAATTCGTGAGATTGGCCGGGAATTTGAGCTTAAGACTTTATCTCGCCGACGCTCTCAGGAACTCGCAAGGTTAATCCGTCAGCCTGAAAATTTCGTGTTTCAATGGTGCAGAAATTTTGATATTACAAGCATGAGGGGAAAAATTTATTTGAGGATAAACGATGAAACTATTTAACTATTTCAGAAAAACGCGTTCACCAGAAGACAGCTCAGGTGAAGAACTATTCATAACTCCGGAAATTCTTGAACAATTTGAACAGGTCAGAAGGCTTCTCAAGCATCGGGCCGAAGAATTGAGACTTCAGGAAGTTATCAAGGATTTGGACGCTCAACGCACGGATTGGGAGAGACGTTCAGCGTTATTCGTGCCTTCAAAACGGAGGCTTGAACGTGGCGGAAAAGCATTAGAGCTCGGTGAGGATTACGAGGCAATCAAGGACTTACGAGTTTTACGGGATAAAAGCAAAATCAAACAGGCATCTTTACGCGACGAAATGCAGATTGCACGTACTGAGCTTCAGAATGCGGATGAGGCTTTAACTTTACTTGAGGCCGAATACCGTGACAAACTCACTGAGCAGACGAAATTGAACAATCTCGTAAAAAAAGTAAAAGTTCTCGATGAGCAGATTATAGATCGTCAGGAGGCGGCAGTTCAAGCTCATGATGAATACGACAGCGCAGAGCGGGAATTGCGGGAATGTTCCGTTAGTGTCGAGAAGGAACAAATTTCTCTTGAGAAGGTCGAAGTTGCTCTGAGGGAAGCTAGAAAGTTTTTACAGTTACATTCGATTGACGAGAAATTACAGGCCGGGCTTCC
>CALGHA010000199.1 GCA_937915835.1 uncultured Fretibacterium sp.
ATACCTGAAATCTTTTCACGCTTGGGAATTACTCACATCGTCGCTCCTGTTGGTAATGACGCGGCGAAAATCGAAGCTCATATCTCGGCAGGAGGCAGTACGTGGCTTTGTGAAGCTCTTAAGTGGCGAGTATATACTTGTAAGTAAAGGTTGTACAGTCAAACAGCGGATTTTTTGAGGTAAATGTGCTATAATTTTTCGCGTCAAGAAGTTGAGGGACTTTGAGACTAAACGATTAAGAACAAGTATCCACGAGGGGAGGAAAAATATATCATGGCAAAAGCAGTAGTAGATCAGGACACTTGCGTAGGATGTGAGTCATGCGTAGGAGCTTGCCCGGTTTCAGCTATTTCCGTTAATGACGGCAAAGCCAGCGTTGATGCAGGTGCATGTGTAGAGTGTGGAACCTGTGTATCAACTTGCCCGGTAGGCGCAATTTCCCAGTAATATTTTTAACTTGGCTTCAGATTTTAATCAACTGGCAGGGATTTATACCTTGCCGGTTTTTTTTGTGCATAATCCTGTAAAATCTTTACATAAAAATTCACTCAACATGAAAGGAGGATTAATCTGCTGAAGTTTTCATGAGAAAGTATTATTTGCTGGAAAATTCCACTCCTTATAGATATTTGTGTCAAAATTTCGGCAAATTTACCTCAGCAGATTTGTTCATACATGAAATTTTCTCTTTCACCAGATACCCCCGAAGGCCAGGCTAAAGCAATAAAATCTGACGAAAAAATTATCACAGTCGGAGCAGGAGCAGGAACCGGAAAAACTTGGGTACTCTCACAAAGATATTTACGTCTATTGCTCGAAGATGATGATATAACGCCGTCAAATATTCTCACTCTCACTTACACCGAAGCCGCCGCGTCCGAAATGAAACAGAGAATTATAGCTATGATTGAGAATGAGCTTGAAGATTTTCATGATGAAGCTCGAAAACGTAAAATTCTTGACGGCCTCGCTGACAGCTGGATATCGACGATACACTCATTCGCGGCAAGATTGATTAGGGAAGCCGGATTGTCGCTCGATATTGACCCGAAAGCGTCAGTAATTTCAACTCATCAGGAAAATGAATTTTGGGAAAGCATAAGGAACGCCGCAGAGTTCGCAAATTTTCGGGAATTGGCCGGAGCTTACGGAGATAAAACGTTAAAAAAAGTTGCAGAATTTCTTGATAACGATGAATACTTCAGCGCAGGTGTCTCAAAATGGAAAGCAGGAAATTTAAGCGAGTTCGCAAGGAAAACAGCAGAGCTTCATGCTTCGTCAGGTCATTCATGGGAAGAAATGTTACAGTGGTCCGAAGATGATAAATTAATCGATGAAACTCGGCCGTTAATCGAGAAAATTATTGCTGACGAATGGCTCGAAGTTTGGAATTTATGGAGAAAATTTACAAATCTTCCCAAACCCAAAAACATGAACGGAGACGGAGGAAGATTGCTTCAACTTCTGGATTGGCAGGCTCACTCTCAATACACTTTAGAGACAGCAAAAAAGTTTTATGAAGATTTAGTAATCGATACACAGAAAAATATTGTTGGTAGAGCTGGACAACCTTTTACAAAACTCAAAGAAGAATTAGGCGATATGACATTCGGAGACTGGCGAAAAACACGGCCTGAGCTGATAAAGAAGATTACGCCGGATTATGACAAAAATTTTTCAGATGAAGAACTCAGAATGCGTAAAAGTTTGATGAAATTCTGCGCATTATCTTGGGGAATGTGGAACATGATGAAGAAACATCGCGGCTTGTTATCATTCTCGGACATGATTTTACACGCTAAGAAAGCCATTGCTGACGGTGCAGTGAAACGTGAATTTGCTCATGTCCTCGTTGACGAGTTCCAGGACACTGACAGACTTCAATTTGAGATGATTAACTCGCTCGCTGACAAGTCAAATCTTTTTGCCGTCGGAGATCCGAAACAGTCAATCTACAAATTCAGGCACGCTGACCCTTCAGTTTTCGCCGAAGTAATCATGACAGCTAACGACAGAATTGAACTTGATGTGAGCTTCAGAACTCGTAAATCTTTATTGACACGGATTAATAAACTTTTCGCTAAGTTATGGGCTAGAGGTCTCGGACATTCCGAAGAAATGGAAGGTTTATATTATCAAGCCTTAAATCCTGCGCTTAATGAGAGTGATAGAAATTCAGGGACAATGCCGGACTTCAAAGTTTTTCTCGCTCGCCACAATAAGAACACGACGAGTGAAGCTAGAAAAATTTTAGCCGAGAATATAGCTTACAAAATAGCCTCATGGGTCAAAGATGAATTAACGATTTGGGACAAGCGCGAAAAAGTCATAAGGCCCGTAAAGTTCTCGGACTTCGCAATTCTCTCACGTTCACGAAGCATTTACCCGGTCTTAGAGGACGCTTTAAACAAATTCGGGATTAAATCAGTTCAGGACAAGAGCACGGATTATTTCAGCAGGGGTGAAGTTAATGATGTCGTGTGCTTACTCAGAGCTGCCGCGAATTTTCATGATGATTTTGCTGTTACAGGCTGGCTAATGTCCCCGTTCTCAGGAGTTTCAGAGGAAGACGCAATCACAAAATGCCTAATGCTCGCCAATAAAGATAATCATCCGATTGACTTAATCGAGAAAAATTTACCCGAAGCGTTTTCACGTCTTGAATATCTCGCTCTGGTCGGTGAACACGAAGGCCCGGCAGGATTATTAGCTTTGTTCGACAAAAATAGAAGCTGGCTTGCGTGTTATGACTTGAACGACAGAATGAGAGTTCTGCGCAATGTTCGTAACGCTTTATCGGTCGCGCGAGAGTTTCAGACCGGAGGAACTTCAAGCCTCGTTTCGTGTGCTGAATACATGACGCGTGCTGTTCGTGAGGAAATTTCGTTCGAAGAACCCGCCTGGCATGATGAGAATGAAAATGCCGTTCGTCTCGGTGTCGTCCATTCGGCTAAAGGGCTTGAGTATCCCGTAACAATAATTTTCGAGCATCGTGTGAAAAAAGACGTTGACAGAGGAGCTTTGAGACCGTCAAGAAAACTCGGTGTAGTCTTCTCAAGTTTTCCTGATGAAATTATGAATGAACAAGAAATTACTCCTCAAGGTCATAACTGGGAAAAATTATTGTCCGAACAGGGTGACGCTGAAGAGGAGGAGAGATTATTTTACGTCGCGATAACACGTGCTCAGGACAGCTTGATTTTCTGCGGATTAATCGATGAGAAAACCGGCGAGGCTCATAATCACACTTGGACAAAACTTTTGCTTGATAATCTCGATGACAATTTTACTGCTGAAGAAGTTACTGCGCTTGACGATGGGAAATTACAGGCTCTGACTTATGAGGAGGACGAAAAAGTTTTAATTCCTGTCGAAGTCGTGAACGTGAAAAATTCTTTGAGGCAATTCTCGGCGAGTTCGTTTGCTTTGTTCGAGTTCTGCCCATTCGCTTGGAGAAGAAGTTACAGGCAGGGAATTAATCTCACTTGGGAACTTCCGAATGATAATGCTCCTGAAGAATTTTCCGGAGGCTCTGAACTCGGAAGTCTTGCACACTGGGTATTAGCTCACGAAAATTATTATGAGCGTCTCGAAGACTTATTGCACAACAAAGAGAATATCTCACGTATTCCCGGATATTTGCGCGGAATTTGGCGTAACGAGAAATCTAAAAGTTTGCTTGAAGGCTGGCTGAAAAATTTTGCTGTCAGTGAACTCGGCCTTATGTTAAGAAAACAGAAGGATTTACAGCAGGAATATAGATTTAGGCGTAATCTCAACGAGAAGATCACGCTTGCTGGCTCAATTGACGCGTTTTTCGGAGGGAATAATGTAGTTGACTACAAAATCACGAGCATTGACAACGTGCCGCCCGGACTTTATCAATCACAATTAGAATTTTACGCCTTTATCGTTCATGAATTAACTGGAGCTGAGAAAGTTAATACGTTCATTGCGTTCTTACGAGAGGGAAAAGTTGAGACAAGGACTTACGATAATTTTGCGGAAATTCAGGCGCGTATAATGAAATCTGCTGAAATTTGCGCGTCAGGGCCGTATAATCCTAATCATGAACATTGCGGCTCATGCCCGTTCAAGAAAGGTTGTGTGAAAATTGCAGGAAAATTTTAAGTCAGAACAGCATAAAGAGCTTCATAAAGAATTGCACAAGGAATATTATTTAACGTGTGAGAAATATTATATCTTTGAGTTATTAACTATTGCGGGCGGAATGATGGGGCTTTACACGTATAATCTCAGGGGCGGAGTTTTCTCGAATGCTCAGACCGGAAATATCGTAAAAATGTGCGCTGCCTTTGGACGCGGAGAATGGGGAAATTGTTTTTATTATTTTATCCCGTTCTCGGCTTATATTCTCGGCACTATTTTATCCGAGATTTTGCCCGAAAAAGTCAGAAATACTCATTTTATACGCTGGGACACTATGCTTGTCGGAATTGAAATCGTCGTGTTATTCCTGATTGGGTTAATGCCGTTCTCATGGCCGGATCAGATTGCGCAGGTTCTAATAAATTTTCTGTGTGCCATGCAGTTCAACACTTTTAGGCAGGCTGAAGGTGTCCCAATGGCTACAACGTTTGTAACTAATCATGTTCGTCAAATCGGCATAAGTGTAGCTCGAATTATTCGCCATCATGAACAGGAAGCTGAAGCTCGCGCAAAAATGATTAAGCACGTGAAAATTATTCTGGCCTTCTTTATGGGAGGAGTAATCGTTACAGCTTTAAGCCCGTATTTTCACGAGGAGACTATATGGCTCGCGATTATCCCGTTGACAATATGCTTCTGTGTAATGCTGGAGTCCGATTTAGTTTACGAACGCGCTATGCTGGATATTACTCCTCACGGACATTAGGATAAACAAAAAGCCCCCCGTTGAGTGCGAGGGGCAAAATTTTTACTTACTCACTAAATTACTTCATTACTTCCTGCGTTTCTTCAGCATATCAACGTAGACAGCGAGAAGAATTACTACACCTTTTGCGATTTGCTGCCAGAATGAATTTAATCCCAACAAGTTCAAGCCGTTGTTGAGCACGCCGATGATCAATACGCCGATGAAGGTTGAGCCGATTTTACCGACTCCGCCTGACATTGACGTTCCGCCCAAGACTGTAGCCGCAATCGCGTCCATCTCGAAGGCTTGTCCTGCTGTGGGCTGACCTGATGCCATTCTTGCACAAAGCACAACGCCCGTGAATGCCGCCAAAAATCCGCTCATTGTATACACAAGCATTTTCGTTCGTGCGACGTTTACGCCTGAGAATATCGCAGCTTTATCATTGCCGCCAACTGCATAGACATGACGACCGAAACGAGTTTTGCTGAGTAATATCACGCAGATTACCAGGAACACGAGCATATACACAACCGGAAGAGGTATCGGGCCAATGTAACCAGTTCCGATAATCTGATACTCTTTAATCATCGCTCGAATTGGCTGACCGTTCGAGTAAATATACGCCGCTCCTCGTGCAATCTGCATCATCGCCAGCGTAACGATAAAGGGCGGTATCGTCGTCTTCGCAATCATGAAGCCATTAAACAAGCCTAAACATGTGCCGATTATTATCGCTGTGATTACGGCCTGAGGAACTGTGAAGCCGCTCTTGACGATTAAACCCGCGCTGAGAGTTCCGGATAAAGCAAGAATTGAGCCGACTGATAAGTCAATTCCCCCCGTGATAATCGCAAATGTCATTCCGAAAGCTAAACACGCATTCGATGAAACCTGACGCAGAACGTTAATCAAGTTTCGCTGTGAGTAAAATACTCCGTCTGTCGTGAAAGAAAGTATTACGCACATCGCCAGTAAACCGATTAATGTACCCATATTTTCCTTAAAGTAGCGCACAAATCCATTCTGAGCTTTTACACTGTTTTCAAGCGGCATTTGTAGAATTTCCTCCTCCTGTTGCATATCTCATAATTAATTCCTGGCTCAACTCATTTTTCCCGAGATTGGCCGTAATTCTTCCCTCGTGCATGACTAAAACCCTGTCTGACATGTTAATGACTTCCGGCAAGTCCGAACTTATCATCAAGATTGCTACTCCTTGTTTAGCGAGTTCATTCATGAAAGCGTAAATTTCTGCTCGTGCTCCAACGTCAACGCCTCGAGTAGGTTCATCGAGAATTAATAATTTCGGTTTGGTCGCAAGCCATTTCGCAATTACTATTTTCTGCTGATTTCCGCCTGATAAGTTTTCGGTCAATTGTTCAGCTGATGGCGTTTTGATTTCAAGCTCCTCGATGTAACGCGCAATTGCTTCTTTTTCCATCTTGGGATTACCAAGCGGATGGCCTCTGAAGATTTCGTGTAACACAGTCAACGTCAAGTTATAGCCGACGGAATTAATCAACACTAAGCCTTCTTCCTTGCGATTTTCCGGAACTAAAGCAATCCCATTGTTCATAGCGTCCCTGACTGAGCGAATATGTACAGGCTTGCCATCGATTAAGATTTCGCCAGTGTATTTATTATCAATTCCGAAAATGCAGTGTGAAGTCTCGCTTCGTCCAGCACCAACAAGGCCCGACATTCCGACAATTTCACCCTCACGAACTGAGAATGATACGCCATTCACGAACGGAGGAGAAACTAAATCTTTCACCTCAACTACAACTTTTCCGGGCTTAACTTCGTCTTTGAAGTATAACTGTGTCAATTCTCGTCCGACCATCATAGCTATTAACTGGTCGTTCGTAGTCTCACGGGTATTAACAGTTCCGACATATTGACCGTCGCGCATAATCGTAACTCTGTCAGTAATCGCGAAAAGTTCACTCATTCTATGAGAGATATAGATTATCCCGATTCCCTGAGCTTTGAGCTGCCTCATTGTCTCGAATAATACTTCAGTCTCCTTGTCAGTGAGTGATGCCGTCGGTTCGTCCATGACGAGAATATCAGCCTTTACGGATAATGCCTTCGCAATCTCGACCATCTGTTGCTGTGCAATGCTCAAGTCCTTAATCAGCGTGTTCGGGTCAAAGTCAAGCCCCAATCTTTCGAGTAACTTTTTGGCTTCCTCGTTCTCCTGACCTCGCTTGATAATTCCCGCAATATTTCTCTCGCGTCCTAAGAACATATTTTCAGCGATTGAGAGATAAGGGACTAAGCACAATTCCTGATGGATTACGCTGATACCATGAGCCTGAGAATCTGCGACACTCTTCATGATGTGGGATTTGCCCTTAACGATGACTTCTCCTTCTTCAGGAATATAAATCCCAGCGAGGCACTTAATCAACGTCGATTTTCCCGCACCATTCTCACCTAAAAGCGCGTGAACTTCCCCAGCCTTAAGCTCAAAATTTACGTCCTTCAGAGCATAAACGCCAGGAAACTTCTTGTGAATATTCTTCATTTGCAATAATATTTCTTCTGCCATTAAAGATTTTCACCTCTCTTATTTTTTCTTAACAGCTAATGCAGGCTTATAAATTATTCCTTCATTGAGCCACGCTGAGACCGTTATTAACCTTTCTGCAGGGACAACATCAATTTCCTCGCCGTCGAAATCGTAAAACTCCGCAATATAATCATCTTCCGAAGGCTTTGACGAGTTCGCAAGCCAGATTAATTTTGCTCCTTCCGGAACATCTTCACTCAAGATAACTTCAAACTCGTGCATTCCTGAAAC
>CALGHA010000200.1 GCA_937915835.1 uncultured Fretibacterium sp.
TTACGTCGGGGAATGTCGAGGGAATAACGAAGCCTGAAGACGTGAGAAATAATTTATTGAAAGCGATAAACTCAGCACGAGCGCAATATCCAATGTCAAAATTCTTCAAGTAAAATTCACAAGTTAATCAAGGCAAAAAAATAATCCCATGCTTCAATGTGTGGGATTTATTATTATGGCGACCCCGGGGTGATTCGGACACCCGGCCTACGGCTTAGGAGGCAGTCGCTCTATCCACTGAGCTACGGGGCCAACGCGTGAGAATATAGCAACAAACGCCAAAATTGTCAAACTTTATACACCATTCACGAAAATTTCTCAGACGTTATATAATTTCTTTATCCATATTAATTTAATATTTATTATTAACATTTTCATGAAGGAGGAAAATTCTATCATGATGAAATATCTTCAGAAAATTGGCCGCTCGTTAATGCTTCCTGTTGCGTGTCTTCCTGCCGCTGGAATTCTTTACGGTATTGGCTACTGGCTCGATCCTGTCGGTTGGGGTTCAAACAGTCTAGCTTCGGCATTCTGCATCAAGGCCGCTTCAGCAATAATCGACCAAATCCCAATTTTATTTGCTCTCGGTGTCTCAATCGGAATGGCCTCTGACAGAGACGGAACTCCTGCGCTTGCCGGTTTAGTCTCATGGCTGATGATTACAACTCTTCTTTCGAGCAATGCTGTAGCAATGTACATGAAAGTTGACGTTTCACAAGTTCCTGCGGCATTCGGGAAAATTCAGAACGCCTTCATCGGAATTCTTGCTGGCTTAATCGGAGCAGGGTGTTACAACAGGTTCAAAGATACTCGGCTTCCTGATTGGCTCGCGTTTTTCTCGGGACGACGAAGTGTCGCAATCGTTACAGCAATAGCCTCAATATTTGCCGCAATAATCCTCTATTACATCTGGCCTGTCGTTTACGGAGCGTTAATTAACTTCGGAATTTCCATTGTAAAACTTGGGCCGCTCGGTGCAGGACTTTATGCGATGCTCAACAGGGCCTTAATCCCGCTCGGACTTCATCACGCTTTGAACGCTGTATTCTGGTTCGACACAGCCGGAATTAATGATTTAGGCTTATTCTGGTCAGGAGCAGAAGGAGCTGTTAAGGGCGTAACAGGACAATACATGACAGGATTTTTCCCGGTAATGATGTTCGGACTTGTCGCCGGAGCTTTCGCAATGTACAGAGCCGCTAATCCTGAACGTAAGACTATGGCCGCGAGTTTGATGCTTGCAGGAGCTTTCGCGTCGTTCTTCACGGGAATTACTGAGCCTATCGAGTTTGCTTTCATGTTCTTAGCACCGGGATTATATTTAATTCACGCTGTCTTGACGGGAATATCAGCCGTAATTTGTGCGTATCTTCCTGTTCGATGTGGCTTCAACTTCAGCGCAGGACTTGTTGATTACATCTTGAGTTTCAAAGCACCGATGGCCGTAAATCCATTATTAATAATTCCGATTGGTGCAGTATTCGCGGTAATTTACTACTTCATTTTCAGCTGGGCAATAAAGAAATTTGACCTCAAAACTCCAGGCCGTGAAGACGAAGAAGCCGAAAACTTGATAGTCCTTGCGAATGATAATTTTACGGAGATGGCTAGAGTTATTCTCGAAGGATTAGGCGGATTTGAGAACTTGCAGGATTATGATTATTGCGCGACGAGGATTAGGGCAGAAGTCAAAGATTTCATGCAGGTTGACGAGAGAAAATTGAAGTCGTCAGGAATTCCCGGAGTAATTAGGCCCTCAAAACGTAATGTCCAAGTCGTAATCGGCCCGAAAGTTCAGTTTGTGTTCGATGAGCTGAAGAAGTTAATTGACGCGTCGAAATGAGAATTTATGTAACAAAAAATTACGACGAGATGAGCAGGAAAGCCGCAAATATAATTTCCGCTCAGATCATCTTGAAGCCCGACTGTGTGCTAGGCCTAGCGACTGGTTCAACACCGGTCGGGATTTATTCACAGCTTGTTGACTGGTACGAAAAAGGCGATTTGGATTTCTCCGAAGTCATCACTGTAAATCTTGACGAGTACAGGGGCTTGGGAGCTGAGAGTGAACAGAGCTATGTGTATTACATGCGCAAGAATTTATTCGACAAAGTTAATCTCAAGAGTGAGAACGTTCATTTACCCGACGGACGAATTACTGACGCAGAGAAAGCCTGCCGAGCTTATAACACTATGCTTGCTGAGATTGGCCCGCAGGACTTGCAATTACTGGGACTTGGCAAAAACGGACATATCGGGTTCAATGAGCCGGGAAAATTTTTTGAGAAAGATGTTCATTGCGTGGAATTAACTCAAAGCACGGTTGAGGCTAACCAGAGATTTTTTGAAGCCGGAAAATCCGTCCCGACACATGCTTACACGATGGGAATACGTTCAATTCTGAGAGCAAAAAGAATTCTTGTCGTCGCGTCCGGAGAAGATAAGGCTGATGCTGTGCAAAAAGTTTTCTTCGGACAAGTTACGCCGGAAGTTCCAGGCTCAATTTTGCAGTTACACGATGATGTTACTCTCGTTGCAGACGAAGGAGCGTTCTCAAAGTGTCGAGCATAATAATCAAGAACGGGAATATATTTTGTCCTGACTGCAAATTTCACGTTGGAACTCTCGCAATCTCAGACGGACTAATCACGAACTCGCCATTACAGGACGCAGAAGTTATTGACGCTCAAGATTTATTCATAATTCCCGGCCTGGTTGATATTCATTTTCACGGATGCGCAGGCTATGACTTTTGCGACGGAACGGATGAGGCTTTCCGAGCGATTTATGATTACGAGACTTCACAGGGAATTACGACTTTATGCCCGGCGACGATGACGCTTCCAGAGGAGAGATTGACGCGAATAGTTACGGCCGCGAAAGATTTTAACGAGTTCGCAGGAATTAATCTCGAAGGCCCTTTCATCTCACCAGCAAAAATCGGCGCTCAAAATCCGGCTTTCATCGCTAAACCTGACGTTGACATGTTACGAAGACTGCAAGACGCTTCGGGAGGCTTAATCAAAATAGCTGTTGTTGCTCCGGAAGTTGAAGGGGCATTAGAATTTATTCACGAAGCAAGGGACATAGCGAAAATCTCATTAGCTCACACAGCCTGCGATTATGACACGGCAAAATTAGCGTTTGAAGCCGGAATTAATCACGTTACTCATCTTTACAACGCTATGAACCCGATTAATCATAGAAATCCAGGACCGATTATTGCCGCGCTCGAGAATGAAAGTGTCGAAGTCGAATTAATTTGTGACGGCGTTCATGTTCATCATGCTATTGTTCGGAACACTCTTAAGGCATTTGGAACTGACAGAGTTATATTTATTAGCGATTCAATGGAAGCTACAGGCATGAAAGACGGGATTTATGAGCTTGGAGGTCAGAAGGTCATAAAGAATGGCAGTAAAGCGACGCTCGAGGACGGACAAACTATAGCCGGAAGCGTTACAAATTTGATGGATTGTGTGAGAATTGCCGTGAAGAAAATGAATGTTAATCTTGAAGACGCCGTGAAGTGTGCAAGCATTAATCCTGGAAAATCTATAGGGCTTGATGTAAATCTTAAGGCTGGGAATTACGCAAATATCTTAGCTCTCGACAAAAAATTAAATCTCGTCCGGATCATGAAGAATGGCAGAATTATTAATCCCCTGTGATTATTCGCGGGGGACTTCGTGCTTAATTATCCAGCTCACTAGATCCTCAAATGTTACCTCAGAAGCCGCAAGTTTGTAAAATTCCGAGAATAACTCAAACTCCGTACAGTCAATATTAATTCCGTTGATACTTAGAAAAACAAGCATAGCATGAGCCGCAATTCTCTTGTTGCCGTCGATAAACGCGTGATTACGAGCAAGCCCGAAGCCTAAACGTGCCGCCTTCTCGTAAATCGTCGGATAAACATCATAGCCGCCGAACGACTGAAACGGAGCATTAATCGCAGACTCAAGAAGTCCTTCATCTCTTATGCCGTCGCTTCCTCCTGTAGCTCTCACAAGGTCAGAATGCAGGTAAATTATTTCTTCAACAGGTAATCTACGCATTCGCTAAAGCCTCGTATGCTTCTCTGTGTTTCTCGATAAGAAGACGTGAAATTTCTACAACTTCTTCATGAGGTATATATTCATACTTTTCATCTTCTTGAGTAACGAAATTTTTCTCGTCAGTTACAGTGTTCATTATTCTCTTGCCTCCTTGCTATAATTTATTGTCATTATAACTCATATGTCTGTTCTCGATAAAACCGTTTTATAATTCTTAACGCTAAAGGAGAAAAATTCACATGTCAGCTCTCAACGATATTCTGCAAAAAATTTCTGACACATCCGATGATACCCAAAAAGGCCAATTATTCGAAGTCTTATGCTGGTATTTCCTGAAACATGACAAGCTATATTCTCAAGTCTTCAGCGATGTATTTTTATGGCGGAATTGGCCGGACAATGAAGGCACTCGCGATACAGGAATTGACATTGTCGCTAAGTTCCGTGATAAAGATAAATATTGCGCGGTTCAATGCAAGTTCAGACATGACGACTCCAGCATAACAAAAAGCGAAATCGATTCGTTCTTGTCAGCAAGCAGCAAAAGTATTTACTCAAGCAGAATTTTATTCACCCTAACAGGAAATTTCAGCTCAAATGCACGCACAGCCTTGCAAGATCAAATTCCTCATGTGCAAATTTTAACGCGTTATGACCTCGAACATTCTTCAATAGACTGGAGCGAATACAACCCTGCCGATTTATCTCGAGTAAAATATATCGTCAAATCTTTATTCCCTCATCAGGTTAACGCCGTCAATAACGTCCTGAAGGGTTTTGCTGAACACGACAGAGGAAAATTAATCATGGCTTGCGGAACCGGCAAAACGTTTACTTCACTCAAGATTGCTGAAAAATTCGCAGGAAAAAACGGCTTAATTCTCGTTTTAGCTCCGTCAATCTCGCTTCTTAATCAATCATTATTGGCTTGGAACTATGACCACGACGAAAATTTACCGCTAATCTCCTTCGCCGTATGTTCAGATATAACCGTCGGACGAAAAGATTACCCGGATGAGGACATGAAAATTTCTGACCTCACAATCTCACCAACTACTGACGCTCAAGAATTATTCTCGGCTTGGAAAAATAATCACGACAAAATTAACTCTCTCACCGTGATTTTCTCAACTTATCAATCCTTACAAGTCATTCATAACGCTCAAACTCTCGGACTTCCAGAATTTGACTTGATAATTTGCGACGAAGCTCACAGAACCGCCGGTGTAGATCAGGAAAAAAATTCAGCATCAAGTTTCAAGCTAATTCATGATGACCAGTTCATAAGCGCAAAAAAACGTCTTTACATGACCGCTACGCCTAAAATCTTCGGGGATAACGTTAAAGCTAAAGCTAAAGAGAAATATTCACCGATTTACAGCATGGATGATGAAAAAATTTTCGGCCCTGAGTTCTTCAACTTCACGTTCTCTGACGCAATCAATCAAGGTTTACTCAGCGACTACAAAGTTATAATCTTCATGTATGACTATGATGACGAAAATTCTCCAGCTCAAATCAAAATCGATGACGAACACTCTATTTCCCTCAGTGACGGCGCAAAAATTATCGGCATTCGTAAAGCCCTCGCTAAAGAATTAAGCCCCTCAGACAACGAAGCATTGACACTTGACCCGCAACCTATGAAGTCCGCTGTCGTATTCACAAACACAATTGCTAACTCAGAAATCTTCACTAAAGCATTCAGCAAAGTTACAGAATTGGCCGCCGATGAACTCGAAAAGCCACTGAACTGCGAAAATCGACACATTGACGGCTCAGATCCGGTCGCTGTCAGAACAAATAATCTCGCTTGGTTAAGCCGCATAAACGATGAAAATTCCTGTCATATACTCAGCAATGCCCGTTGTCTCTCAGAAGGTGTCGACGTTCCTGCTCTTGACGCCGTAATCTTCCTTAATCCGAAACGTTCAGAAATTGACATCGTTCAATCAGTCGGCAGAGTTATGCGAAAAAGTGAAAGCAAACAATTCGGCTACATAATTATTCCCATCGCAGTACGTTCTGACGTTAAACCCGAAGAAGCCCTTGACAAGAACAAAGAATATGAAGCCGTCTGGAAAGTCTTGAAGGCCCTTCGTTCTCATGATAATAAATTCCAAGTCATAATCAACGACCTGAATTTTTCCGGACATTCTCAGAAAATTATCACCGTTCCGCCAAAATTTAAAGCTGATGATTATTCCCGTCAGTTCATGATTGATTACATTCAAGACTGGGAAAAAGCTCTCACAGCTAAAATCGTCGAGAAATGCGGGGATCGCGAATATTGGGACAAATGGACTAATGACCTAATCAGCATAGCCGCAGAAATTGAAGCCAATATCCGAAACGCTTTAACTCATCTTGACGCTCAAATAGCCTTCAATAAATTTCTTGACGCACTCAGAAAAAGCATAAATAAAAGTGTCGACCAAGATACGGCCATCGAAATGCTAACTCAACATATCATCACTAAACCCGTGTTCAACGCATTCTTCAGCAAATTTTCGGAGCTTAATCCAGTGTCTAAAGCTATGCAGGAAATTATTAACTCGCTGAGAAAATACAAAGTTGATGAAAGATTGAATGAGCTGAAAAATTTCTATTCTCACGTCTACGAATCAGCTCAACAGGCTGCAACAAGCGACGCTAAACAGAAATTCATCAAGCACCTTTACGAGGACTTCTTCAAGAAAGCTCTTCCGAAAACTGCTCAGAAACTCGGCATCGTCTATACTCCAATCGAGATTGTGGATTTTATTATTCAAAGCACTGACTGGGCATTGCGCGAAAAATTAGCGTTCACTGAAGGACTAAGCTCACCAGGCGTAAAAATTCTTGACCCATTCAGCGGAACTGGAACTTTCATAGCTCGTCTGCTTCAATCCGGCTTAATCTCTCGTGAAGTAATCGGCTATAAATTCTCAAATCATATTTTCGCCAATGAAATTTTACCCTTAGCATATTACATCTCAGCCGTCAACATCGAGGACGTTTTTCACGAGTTAAACGGAGGCAGCAGAATTCCCTTCAAAGGAATGGCCTTCACTGACACTTTCGAGCTCGACTTAAACCCGACAAATGATATATTCCCTTTATTCCTCGAAAATGACTTAACAGCTTACGTCCAAAGCAAACTCGACATAAACGTAATCATCGGCAATCCTCCGTACAGCGTAGGCCAGAAATCAGCGAACGACAACAACAAGAACACTGAGCACTCAGCACTCAACGCCAGCATAAAGAAGACTTACGCGGAAAGAAGCAATGCCGTCAACAAAAATTCGCTATATGACAGCTACATTCTCGCGTTCAAATGGGCTTCTGATAGATTGCAGAAAAACGGGGTAATCTGCTTCGTCACGAACGGGGCTTTTCTCGACAGCAACAGTGCCGACGGTATGCGTAAATGCCTGGCTGATGGCTTCTCGGAAATTTACATCTTCAATCTTAGAGGCAATCAGCGAAGTGGAGATTGGGACAAGGAAGGCGAAAAAGTTTTCGGTGAAGGCAGTCAATGTTCGGTCGCAATAACCCTTCTCGTTAAGACTGAGAGAAGACCATGCGAGATTTATTATTACGAGGTCGAGGACTACATGAGACGGCGTGAGAAACTTGATGAGCTTGTCAGGTTAAGGAGTTTCGGCGAAATGATGAACGCGGGGATTATGCGCAGGATTATCCCTAATGAGTGGGGCGACTGGCTGAATATGAGGTCTGAGCTTTATCAGAGTTTTATTCGGCTGGGGAACAAGAAGGAAAAAGACGAGTTCGCAATTTTCGATGAGAGATATTCGCGTGGGGTTGTTACTGGTCGTGATGCATGGTGCTATAACTTTTTAAGTTTACAGCTTATGCGTAATATTATGGACATGATGAATGTGTATAACTCCGAACGTGAACGCTGGAGGAATTATCACGGCGACGGAAAAATTGAGGACTTAGTTACGAATGATGCGCATAAAATTTCATGGAGCAATACACTTTATAGACACGCGAAAAACGGTATCATAATGACATACAGAGATTACGCTGTGAGAGTTTCGCTTTATCGTCCATTCACGAAGGAATATTTATACTTTGACAAGTTTATGAATGAAGCTACATATCAGATGCTTTCAATTTTCCCGGAGCATGACACGAAGAATTTATTGATATGTATCTCAGGAATTGGCGGCAGTAAAGGTTTCAGCGTCTTGATGACTGACAGCCTGCCTTGTCTTGACGCAATCGAGAAGGGCCAATGTTTTCCGTTATACTGGTATGAACGCAGGGAGAAGGATTTATACAATTCCGGCGGATTTGAGCGAATTGACGGTGTCAGCGACGCGGCATTGCAACGTTTTCGGGATTATTACGGGGATTTGAGCATCACGAAGGAAGAAATTTTTTACTATATATACGGCGTGTTGAGTTCTCCGGAGTATGCTGCTCGTTTTGGCGATGACACGAAGAAGATTTTAGCGAGGGTTCCATTTGCGAGTAGATTTCGTGAGTTTTCAGAGATTGGGCGTGAACTTGGGAAATTGCACGTGAATTATGAGAGTGTTTCAATGTGGCCAATTCGCTTTGAGGGGAATGCTGAGGATTTGCGAGTTACGAAGCTGAGAATAATTGAGCGTAACGGTGAAAAGGTTATACGTTACAACGAGAACTTGACGATTTCGGGAATTCCTGTTGAGGCTTGGGAATATGTCGTAAATGGCCGGAGTGCGCTAGGCTGGATTGTTGAGCGATATCGTGATGAAGTTGACAAGGCTTCTGGTCTTCGGAATGATTGCAATGCTTGGGGGCGTGAGAGTGGGAATGAGAGATATATTCTTGAGCTGATTGGGAGGGTTACGAGGGTTAGCGTTGAGAGTGTGAGGATTTTGCGGAGTATGCCGGAATTGGGGGTATGATGTGATATATTTTACAATAACGGTCATAGAAAAAGAAGAAAATCCGTATTACCAGGAATGCTAATGAGGCGAGATAATACACTTTACGGAGTGTTTCTCGCCTTTTTTGTTTACAGCCTCGTTATCCTGATAATCTCCTCAGGTTCAAGCGAATTAATCATCTCGTGAATATTTTTCCCGTTAATCGTATGTTTCCAGTTTTGCGGCAAAATTTCCCTCAATGGCACGAGCACGAACAATCTTTCAGGAATTCGGACATGAGGAATGTCAAGTGTTTCATCGTGATAAATCATGTCGTCAATCAGCAAAATATCAATGTCAATCTTACGTGCTCCCCATCGTATGGAAGTGACCGCACGGCCAATTTCACGCTCAAAAGTTTTTATGTGCGCTAAAATTTCGTGAGGTGAAAGATTTCCCGTTATGTTAATCTTCACGCAGGCATTGAGATAATCCGGCTGTTCAACTCCTCCCCATGCCGGAGTCTCGAAAACGTCGCTTTTAGCTTCAAGACTTCCGAGTGAGATTAAGAGTTTCAGAGCGTCGCGTAAGTTCTGAAGACGATTGCCCAAGTTTGAGCCGAGACCAAAATATACTTGCATGTAAATTCTTCTCCTTTCGTGTTATTTCGTCGCGAAAAAATTATCGTCAGTAAAATAGAACATGTTATATTTTGTCGATAAAAATATTTCCGCGAAAAATTACACTCTGCATTATAATTTATTCATACACTTTACATTTTCTCAAGCAACAAAATTTTTATCATGGAGGCAGATATTATTATGGGTAAATTCTCGTCAGATGCGAAGGAATTACTCGCGGCGATTGGCGGCAAGGAAAATATTGTTGCTGTCTCACACTGTATCACACGAATGCGCTTTGTTCTCGGAGATCCCAAAATTGCGGACATGAAACGGATTGACGCGATACCGAGCGTTAAAGGGACGTTCACTCAGGCCGGACAATTTCAGGTCATAATAGGGAATGAAGTTGCGGATTTCTATAATGACTTTGCTGAAGTTTCGGGTGTTTCAGGAGTGTCGAAAGCTGAAGTTAAGAGCATGTCCAAGCAGAACCAGAATATTTTGCAGCGTTTAATGACATCAATAGCTGAGATATTCGCACCGTTAATTCCTGCTATTGTTGTCGGAGGTTTAATACTCGGCTTCAGGAATGTTATTGACAGCATGGAAATTTTCAACGGGGCTACGCTTGTAAGTCAAAGTCAATTCTGGGCCGGCGTTGACCATTTCTTATGGCTGTTAGGTGAAGCGGTCTTTCATGTCGGAATTCCTGTAGGCATATGCTGGACTATCATGAAGAAAATGGGCGGAACTGAAATGCTCGGCATTATCTTGGGCTTAACGCTCGTATCTTCTCAGCTTACGAACGCTTACGGTGTCGCTTCAGCTCTTGCGAACGGAACGATTAATCAATGGAATTTTGGCTTCATCAAAATTAACATGATCGGCTATCAAGCTCAAGTAATCCCGGCAATGTTAGCGGCTTTCACGTTAGCATATCTTGAACGCTTCTTTAAGAAAATTGTTCCTCAGGTTGTCCAGATGATACTTGTTCCGTTTTTCAGCTTATTATTTGCGGTTATGGCGGCACATTTCGTTCTTGGGCCGATTGGCTGGAAAGTCGGCTCGTGGATTTCTGCGGCTGTTTACGCTGGAATTTCCGGCTCGTATCGTGTAATTTTCGGTGCAATCTTCGGTTTCTTCTATGCTCCGTTGGTAATCACAGGACTTCACCATATGAGCAATGCTATTGATATTCAGTTAATCGCGGATTACGGCGGGACTATGTTATGGCCGATGATTGCTTTATCGAATATTGCTCAGGGAAGCGCAGTTCTCGGAATGATATTTTTGCAGAGAAAAAGCGCGAAAGCTAAGGAGCTTAATATCCCTTCATGCATATCTTGTTATCTCGGAGTTACTGAGCCCGCAATGTTCGGTGTAAACTTGAAGTATGTGTTCCCGTTCTTATGCGGAATGACAGGCTCATGCATTGCCGGAATTATCAGCACAGCAACGAGTGTTCAGGCGAGCGCAATCGGTGTAGGAGGCCTTCCGGGCATTCTCTCAATTCAGCCGGCTTCAATAATGTGGTTCGCAATCTGCATGCTTGTAGCTTTACTCGTTCCGTGTTTCCTGACTTATGCAATCGGCAAACATAAGGGTATCGACGTGGAAGCTAACGAGGAAAATTTACAGGAAGAATTAGCGGCACGTGCGAAGGCTCAGCATTTACCGGTTGAGTTCAAGGCGTTTTTGTCAGGGAAAACCGTAGCGATTAATGAAGTTCCTGACGCGACATTTGCAGAGAAAGTTTTAGGCGACGGTATCGCGATTGAGCCAATTGATAATGTCTTGCTTGCTCCGGCTGATTCAATCGTTGAGCAGACTATGGACGGAAGCAATCACGCAATCGGGCTTGTAATGGCTAATGGGCTTGAGATTTTGCTGCATATTGGGCTTGATACAGTTGCGATGAACGGCGACGGGTTTGAAATTCACGTTAAGGAAGGCGACCGAGTTAAAGCCGGCCAGAAATTAATCACGTTTGACCCAGCGAAGATTAAGGCTGCTGGACATCCATTGACTACGATGATGGTAATCACGAACACGGCCAATTACACAGTGTTTGACTTTAACACTGGGCTTGAGGTTCATGCAGGCGAGAACGTTATAGCAAAGGCAGAATAAATCATGTTGGACAAATATAAAAATAGCGTCGTCTATCAGATTTACGTAAAGTCATTCTGTGATTCCAACGGCGACGGAATAGGCGACTTAAACGGAATACGTTCAAAGCTGAAATATATTCAATCGCTCGGCGTAAAATATATCTGGACAACTCCATTTTTCTGTTCGCCGATGGTTGATAACGGTTATGATGTCTCGGATTATCGCAACGTCAACCCAATGTTTGGAACGATGGCCGACTGTGAAGCGTTGATTAAAGAGGCTGACGAGCTCGGAATTGGCCTGATGTTCGACATGGTATTTAATCACACGTCTAATCAGCATGAATGGTTCAAGCGGGCATTGGCCGGAGAAAAGGAGTACATGGATTATTACATTTTCCGTGATGAGAAGCCTGCGGATTGGACGGCGAGTTTTGGCGGTCCTGCGTGGGATTATATTCCTGAGCTTGGGAAATGGTATTTGCATTTATTCGCTCCTGAACAGCCGGATCTTAACTGGGAAAATCCGAAAGTTCGTGAAGAGTTGAAGGAAGTAATAAGATTTTGGAAGGCTAAAGGAGTTAAGGGATTTCGTTTTGACGTCCTCAACTTAATATCCAAGCCGAAAGATTTACACACTGAAGCCGGAAGCGGAACTCGTTTTTGTAAGGACGGCCCGCGAGTGCATGAGTTTATCCGCGAGCTTGTTACTGATACGGGGATTGAGGACATGATTACGGTCGGCGAAATGGCATCAACGACGCTTGATAACTCGATACGTTACACTCAGCCCCAAAATCATGAAATGTCAATGTGCTTCAGTTTCCATCACTTAAAAGTTGACTTCAAGGACGGCAATAAATTTGCTCTCATGCCTCCGAACTTGAAGATGTTACGCGATTACTTCAGCGAGTGGCAGGAGAAAATGTCCGACGCTGGAGGTTGGAACGCTGTATTCTGGTGCAATCATGATCAGCCGCGTATAGTCTCACGTTTCGGAGATGAAGGCCAATATTGGAAGCAATCCGCGAAAATGTTAGCAACTTTCGTTCACATGTTAAGAGGCACTCCGTATATTTATCAGGGTGAAGAACTCGGAATGACCAACGCCCATTTTACGAGACTTGAAGAGTATAGAGATGTTGAGGCGATTAATTATTATCACATTCTGCGAGACTCCGGAAGCTCCGAAGCTGAAGCCTTGAACGTTTTAGCTAATCGTGCTCGCGACAACTCGAGAACTCCTATGCAATGGAACTCAAGCAAGAATGCGGGATTTTCTGACGGTGAAACTTGGATAGGAATTCCCGACAATTACACGAGCATTAACGTTGAAGCTGAAGAGGCCGATGATGATTCGATACTGAATTATTATCGTGAGCTTGTCCAGCTGAGAAAGGATTATCCTGTTATAGCTGAAGGCTCAATAAAATTTCTCGACACTGGCAACGAAAAAGTTTTCGCCTATGAAAGAACTCTCGGCAATGAGAAAATCGTAGTAATCTGCAACTTCAGCGATAAAGACGAGACAATCTCAGGGATTGACGTAAAAGGCAGTATCTTAATCGGGAATTATTCGGGCTCACATAAAATTATGCGGCCTTATGAAGCACTGGTGATTAAGGCGTAAAGTTTCGTCAACAGTAAAATTTTTGAGCTTTCATTGTCTAAGATGATGGGAGCTCAATTTTTTGTACTATAATTACCTGAAACTTGAAGGAGATGATGAAGATTATTAGATTTGAGACGGATTACCAAGAAGGCTGTCATCCGGCAATACTTGAGCGTTTAACTCAGACAAATTTTGAGCAGACTTCGGGCTATGGAGTTGACGTTCATACGGAGCATGCGAAGGAATTAATCCGTAACGTAATCGCTAAACCTGACGCGCAAGTTTATTTTCTTATCGGTGGAACTCAGACGAACACGACCGTGATTAAGCATTTCTTGACGCCGTGCGAGGGAGTTATCAGCGTCTCAACGGGGCATATCAACGTTCACGAATCCGGAGCAATCGAAGCTACAGGCCACAAAGTTTTAGCTCTTCCATCACACGACGGATTAATCGCGGCTTCTGACCTGAAAAATTATCTTGAGAGTTTCACAGCTGACCCTACGAATGAACACATGGTTCAGCCCGGAATGGTTTACGTGTCTTACTCTTCGGAACTCGGAACTCTTTACACACGCAAAATGCTCACTGAGATTAAGGCAATCTGTGAAGAATACGGCTTGAAACTTTTCATTGACGGCGCGAGGCTCGGTGCTGGCTTAACTTCGGACGCTTCGGATATGAGCATTCAGGACATCGCTAATCTCTGTGATGTGTTCTACATTGGCGGAACTAAAACGGGCGCGTTGTTTGGTGAAGCTGTAGTTTTTCCTAATCCCGAAAAATTGAAGCTGAAGCAATTTACGACGCTGATTAAACAGCAAGGGGGATTATTAGCGAAGGGAAGACTTTTAGGCGTTCAGTTTGAGACATTATTTGAGGATAATTTATATTTCCGGAATGCCCAGCACTCGAATATTCAGGCCATGAAGATTAAGAATGCTTTCACCGAGAAGGGAATAAAATTTTTGATTGACAGCCCGACAAATCAGCAATTTCCAATTTTGACGCGTAAACAGAACGAGGAGTTATCACGAAACTTCAGCTATGAACTCTGGGAAATTCTTGACGATGAAAGATTAGCCGTAAGATTTTGCACGAGTTGGGCGACGACTGACGAGAACGTTGAAGAATTGATAAAGGCAATTCGCAATTTATAATAGATGGAAATTATCACAAAGGAAGTAATTTAATGACGAAGAAAACTCGCAATAGAAATCTCGATAAGAATTATTCACCTGACAATATCGAGCAAAAATGGTATTCACGATGGCTTGAAGCAGGACTATTCAACGCAGAGATTAACCCCGAAGCAAAAGCATTCTCGATCGTAATTCCGCCTCCGAACGTAACAGGCTCACTTCATGTTGGTCATGCATTTGATCACACGTTTCAAGATATTATGTGCCGCACAAAGCGAATGGAAGGTTACAGCGTGTTATGGCTTCCGGGAACTGACCACGCGGGGATTGCAACTCAAAATGTCGTCGAGAAGGATTTAGCGAAAAAGGGAATTTCACGTTATGACTTAGGTCGTGACGAGTTCGTAAAAAAAGTTTGGGAATGGAAGAAAGTTTATGGCTCAAGAATTATCGAACAGATGAAACGCTTAGGGAATTCCTGCGACTGGCGACGAGAAAGATTTACGCTTGACGAGGGATTATCACGAGCTGTTAGGGCTGTATTCGTGAGATTATATAAGAAGGGCTTAATTTATCGCGGAAAATATATAGTGAACTGGTGCCCTCGATGTGCAACGGCAATTTCTGACTTGGAAGTTGAGTATGAAGAAAGTCAGGGAAATTTTTATTACGTCAAATATCCGTTAGTTGAGAAGGATTGCGGCGAGGAATATATTTTAGTTGCGACGACACGCCCCGAAACGATTATAGGAGACGTTGCGATTGCTGTACATCCACGTTCTGAGAAATACAAACACTTAATCGGCAAACACGTAATTGTCCCGTTAGCGAACCGGGAAATTCCCATAATCGAGGACAACATGGTAGATCCTGAGTTCGGAACCGGCTGCGTTAAAATCACTCCTGCGCATGATCCGAATGACTTTCTCGTCGGCTTAAATCATAATTTGGAGCAAATTCAAGTTATCGATTCTCGCGGAATAATGAACGAGAACGCCGGGAAATATCAGGGAATGACGATTGACGAAGCCCGTAAAGAGTCAGTGAAGGATTTGGAAGCACTCGGCCAATTGCTGAAGACTGAACAGATTACTCACTCGGTCGGACATTGCCAGCGTTGCGGAACAACTGTTGAGCCTTATTTGTCGGAACAATGGTTCGTCAAGACTAAGCCGCTTGCTGATAGGGGAGTTCAAGCAGTTAAAGACGGTCGTATTCGCTGGGTTCCTGAGCAGTGGGAAAAAACTTATTTTAACTGGATGGAAAATATTCGTGACTGGTGTATTTCGCGGCAATTATGGTGGGGACATCGTATACCAGCTTGGGAATGCGACGACTGCGGACATATTACGGTTGCTGAGGTTGACCCGACGGAATGCGAACACTGTCACAGCAAGAATATTCATCAGGAGAGCGACGTTCTCGATACATGGTTCAGTTCAGCGTTATGGCCTTTCTCGACGATGGGCTGGCCTGACGATAAGCCGGAACTGAAATATTTTTATCCGACTTCTTTAATGGTAACGGGCTTCGACATAATATTTTTCTGGGTTGCGAGAATGATTATGATGGGCCTTGAGTTCATGGATGATGTGCCTTTCAGGGACGTATATATTCACTCGTTAATTCGCGACGAACACGGTAAAAAGATGAGCAAGACTAAAGGCAACGTTATTGACCCGTTAATCATGATCGAGAAATACGGAGCTGACGCGTTGAGAATGACATTAGCGGCGTTGTCCGTACAGGGCCGAGATATTTTGTTGTCGTCAACGAGGATTGAGACTTACAGATTTTTCATGAATAAGCTCTGGAATGCGGCACGTTTTGCGTTAATGAATTTGGACGATGAGGTTCAAGCTATCGACGTGAACGAACTGCATATGCACGACAAGTTTATTTTGACACGCACTCAGGAGATGGCTAAAAGTGTTCGTGAACTGATTGACAGTTACGATATTGGGACGGCGGCAAGAAGCCTTTACGATTTTGTCTGGGGAGATTTATGCGACTGGTATTTAGAGATGTCGAAGCCTGCGCTTAAATGTGACGAAGGAGAAGCTCGCAAGAAGACAACGCAAGGAGTTCTTGAACACGTTTTCAAGACGACGTTACCATTATTGCACCCGTTTATCCCGTTTGTTACTGAAGAATTATGGGCGGCATTCGGTTACAGCGACGAGTTCATAATGCGCACGAATTGGCCGGAAGCTAAGAGTGAGTATATTTTTGACGGCGTTAATGACGAGATGAAAGTTTTGCAAGATGTCGTGAGAGCATTGCGTAATCTCCGTGCAGAAGCGCATGTTCCTCCTCAGCAGTGGTTGAACAAGGCCGTAATCCGCGTAAGTTCTCAAGTTCAAGCCGAAAAGATTTTGCGCGCGTCATTAAATCAGGTTGGTAATTTGTGCCGAGTTCGTGAAGTAATTCTTGAGGAGCCTTCGGATAAATGGGAATACGGCGCTTCGTTGTCGAGCGTGAGCGGAGAATGTGAAGTGAAATTGCCGGTTGGTGATGTACTTGACGTTCCGAAGGAGATTACGAGGCTTCAAGGTGAGATTGCGAGTATTGAGAAAGCGATTGCGTCGAGTCAAGCGAGACTGGACAAGAAAGATTTTGTTGCTCGAGCTCCGGCAGAAGTTGTCGAGAAGGAACGTAACAAAGTTGCTGAGGGTAAAGCTCAAGTTGAGAGGTTGAAGGCCAATCTTGAAAGTCTGAGCAAGTAATAATATTTTCCTCTCTCTTAATTTCATGGGAGGGGAATTTTTTTATGCTTAATGCTATAAGTAGTTTGTCCTTGAAAAAAAAAAATGTCCGCTAAAATGTTCTAAAAACTTTCATAACAGCATTAAGGAGCGTATCTTTAATATGATAGATTTAGTGAAAATATGTATTAATATTCTCAAAATTGAATGGGTAAGATTGATAATCACTTTCATTATTGGTTCTATTGTTGGCTTTATCGTTGTTAAGATACTCGTGAAACCCTCCAATGGGGAACAAGTTCCTCCAGTCTCTCCGGTTGAAAATATGTTGACTGATATATTTGGGAAGCCTATGTTTGCCGCAATTTTTACGCTAGCAGAAGCTCGTGATTGGATAAAAGCACGTCAGGAAAAACTAAAATCCGGAAATAAAGCTGTTGTCTTAAAAATTAACGCTAACTCCTTAGAAATGTTTTGGCAAGAACTTAGGAAAATTAACATAAATATTAATTCTAAAGATGAACAATTCCTCGTCGTTACTATTATTAATACCAACAGCAACGATGACATTATCGATTCTCTTTTAGTGAAATATAAAAAACTTGATGAGAAACTCGAAAGCTTATTGTCCAGAAGCAATGGTAAATTTATAGTGGAGGCTTAATCTTATGGAGAAAATAATAAAAGAAGTCGCTAAAACTACTATTAAAGTGGCTGCTGGAGCTGCTGTTGCATTAGGTGTCTGGATCGGGGGTAAGATACCTAAGAAAGTCACTCATAAAATAGATCGGAAAAATATAATTACCGCGATGAAAGCAAAGAATATAGTCAGAGCCTTTGTGAACAAAATCGACAAAAAAGCAAATGTAATGAGCCTCATGGATGTTGAGAGAAAAATACCATTTACTGTTTCTGGTGTCACTGATGATGTAAAAGAAGGAGATATTATTGATATTCATGACTAGTTTGCCCGAAATATTCTCTGCTATAGATAAATTTGCTGATTCAATAGCCGAAAAAATCGCTCAAAAAATTGTGGGGGATTTTTATGAAGATAATATCACTTTAGAGTTCTGTACAGGATTAAGTAAGGATGAATGCTATGAACATCCCGAAATAGAATTTGTCGTTCTTTCAGTCAAAAAGAATGACAAGCCCCAAAATGACAAGGATAATTTTCTCGTTACTATAAGCTTTTTGGACTCCGACCGAAAAATGTTAATCGTAAAAAATGGTTTTGATGAGTACATCTTTCATGCCGGGACAGTAGACGAAAAAATTATGAAGTTTCTCGACGGTAAACCTTCCGTAACGGCTCGTATAAAATTCCAGAATACTAAGAAAGGGTGAGAATAATGATCTTAACGTTTGGTGCTATTCTTGCGTTAATTCTAGCAGGTTTGTTTGTGGAATATGTTTTAGAGTTCACGTGGGAAAAAATCGCAGAATATATCCGAAAAAAGCGTGTTATCAATAGAGCTAAAAAATGGCTGATGATAGAACTTAAAGCTTTAGTCAATGATCCGAATATAGACAGAGTTAGTCTTGACCAGCTTGACCAAATTGTTGAACATGAGGGATATACTCATGCAAGTGTCGTTCTTGATGAGAATGATGATATTATCGGTCGTCAGGTTGAACTTATAAAAAAAGATGACGTATATACTCAAGCAACGGCGGAAATTGAAGAAGTTATTCGTAAAAACGGCGGTTTCATTGAGGTCTTAATATGAGAATATATGTCTGTGTGCCGGGAAAAATTTTCTCGGATCAATCTTTTCAGAGAAAAATACGTAATGAACTTAGTAGATATTTAACAAAATTTTATGGTGATTTTTTGCCTTCGGATATAGAGTTTTTCAGTAATTCTGACGGTATAGATCTTTATGTGATGGAACCTGCGTTATATTCAAACTCTGAAACACAAATTATTAATACGATCCAGAGAATTTTTAAGAGCCCCGTAAATATAAAATTGAACTACCAGCAATTAGCTCCAAATTTTAGACCTGACAATCCGCCGCGTGTCTCAGAATTGACGGTAAAATCCCCTGATGAAGCTTCAATGAGAGAAACTGACGAGATCATTAAACTTGCAGAAAGATATCATGCTGAAAAGCCTTTTTATACATTTGAACAAGTCATAGTGCCTGAGAAGATACGCAAAAAAGTTCAGGAAGCCGTATTAATGGTCTCTAAAAAAGTTCGTGAAAAAATTTTTGAAGACTGGGGATTAAAGCATATTGTCCCGCGTTACGTTTCAGCGTTGAGCTTTTACGGACCTCCTGGAACCGGTAAGACAATGATTGCTGAGGCTGTGGCAAGTTTTCTCGGGAAAAAAATTATCCGTGCGACTTATGCAGATATCGAGAGCAAATATCACGGTGAAGGTCCAAAAATGGTTAAAGCTATATTTTTCGCTGCAAAACGAGAAGATGCTGTTTTGTTCATTGATGAAGCTGATTCTCTTTTGTCTAAAAGGCTTACTAATGTACAAAGCGGTTCTGAACAGGCGATAAACTCAATGAGAAGTCAGCTTTTAACATCACTCGAGCATTTTGACGGTGTAGTTATTTTTGCAACTAATCTTGTTGTGAATTATGACAAAGCTTTTATTTCCCGCGTAATCAGCATTGAAATTCCTCCGCCGGATTTTGAAGGACGAAAAGCCATCTGGGAACAGCATATACGAGGCAAAGATATTAATATTCCTCTGGCTGATGACGTTAATACAGATGAGCTTGCAAGAAAATATGAAACAAATTTTTATGGGCGTGAGATTAAAAATTCCGTCATTCGTGCATGTGTCGCCACCGCCGCTGAGCAGCGAGAAATGGTAACACAGAATGATTTTCTCTCAGCATGTCAAAACATCAGGACAGAAGCTGAAAATGTAGCAGGCGCTTTGGATTATTCCCAAAACAGACAAAATATTATGAGAAAGATTATTACTTATTAAACAATTCCCCCTCACCGTAAAAAGCAAGGGGGACAAAACTCTTTACATCTCACTCATTATCATTTTACGAATTTCCCATAACGAAACATCATGCTGTAACGCTAAACTCTTCAAGTCCTCATACTCCGGAACTTTTCGCAAAATATCGCCGTCAAGCTCCGTAACTTTCACACGAATTTTCCCCAGCGAAGTCTTTACCTCTTCAACCTTCCAGTGAAGACGTAAACGGTCAAGTTCCCTATTACGAACTCCCTGACTTGTCGAATACTTCAGGATTAAGCCCGCATGTTTCTCCGCATCTTCAGGCCTCGAAAGACAACAGAATTTTACTCCCGGCCGAGATTTCTTCATGTAAATATTCTCAGTCCAAACGTCAAGCGCTCCAGCAGTGAATAATTTCTCACTCAGCATTTCATAATCCTGCGGGTTCATGTCGTCAATATTGCATTCGGACAAAATTATTTTCTCACTGATTAAGCCGCCGACTTCTCCGCCAGTTTCAAGCAGCAGAACTCTCAAAGCATTAGGCATGTCCTCACTCTCATTATTTCCGAAGCCGAAGCCTGACGCTAAAATTTTCCCCGCTGGAATTGTGCTGAAACCGTCAACAAGAGTTTTCACGAGTAAAGCTCCAGTCGGTGTAGTTCGTTCCATTGGTGAGCCTAACGAGAAAACTGGAAGCCCATGAAGTAAATATTCCGTCGCAGGTGCAGGAACAGGCAGAACTCCATGCGCGCATTTAACCGTTCCTGAGCCGACATTTACAGTTGAACATAAAACTCTCGGCCAATTCAGAGCTTCCATAAGGATAAATGCTCCGGCAATGTCAATTATCGAGTCAACTGCTCCAACCTCGTGAAAATGAATTTTGTCCGGTGTCGTGCCGTGAACATGAGCTTCTGCGTTGGCTAAAATCGAAAACGCACGGATTACCTCACGTTTTACACGCTGGGATAAATCACTGCCGGTAATCATAGCTTCAATATCCGCTAAATGCCGGTGATGATGATGTTGTTCATGCTCGTCTTCGTGTTCGTGATGATGACGGGCCGTAACGTCAAAATTTATTCCTGTTAAGCCGTTTCGTGTCGTATGCTCAATTATTATTTTGTACTCGTCAGGGTCAAGCGCATGAATTTTCCCAATTTCCTCTTTCAGAATTTCAGGATTAGGCACAAGGTTTAATAACGCTCCGATGAACATATCGCCGGCAATTCCAGCATAACAATCAAGATATAAAGTTTTCAATTTCTCACTTCTCCTTCTTGCCAATGAAAAAGTATTCTGAAGGCTTCTTAGTATAATTCAATAATTCCTCGAATGGGTCAGCTTTCTTCTCAGGCTTTAACTCAGGCTTGACACTCTCAGTTTCTTTATGATAAGGCCGGGCATTCCCTGAGACACTCCGCAAAATCGTACGAGCTTCATTATCGCTAGCTAACATCGGAACTACAGTAGACGCGTCAAGTTCACAAGCAAACGCTAAATCTTTCTTATAGCCGATATGTTCAAGATAAATTGCGTGTTCGGATTGTTTGACGTATTCGAGTAAGTTATCGCCGCGATTTTTCCAGAGAGTTAACGCGATTTTCGCACTGTCAGACATTGCAACTTCTCCACGTGAAGCTAAAGCCTCAAGAATTGCTCCAGCACAAAGCGTATCTTCCCAAGATGGCCGCCTCTTTCGTCCTGAACATAACAGCCCTATTCTTCGGCCAATTTTCAGCGCATAATCCAAACAAGCCGAGTAATTACGAAAGCTCACGGCGATTACCGGACTTCCGGACGAAGCAGCCTCATTCAAAGCTACTGTGCCGTTAGTCGTCGACATTACACCGCAATAATGAGACTGGATAATTTCATACGTCAATTCAACCGGCGAATTTCCCAAGTCAAAGCCCTCCGGAGGAATTCCGTTGACTTCTCCCATTAATAATGGCGATGAACCGCGTTTTTTCAGCTCTGAGACTAAACGCCTGGCCTCATCAGGAGTTTTCACAGGGTAAAGCTCAGTCCCGCCAAGCTCAAACCAGCGTGTTATTACCGTCGTTGCCCGCAATACGTCAATCACAAGCCAGACATCAACAGCCGGTAAATAATTTCCTTCACCGCAAGCAAAAACTAAATCGGCTTCAAAACGTTCTGACATTTAATAAGCCTTCGCAAAAATCGTTAATCTCGCGTTATCCTTGCCGGTCATTATGCATGTGCCTCTTTGAGTTCCCGGCAAAATACATCTTGGAGTTGCGCCGCCGGTCTCGTCTTTAATTCTCTTCTCGTCCTCAGGAGTTCCAGCAAAATATGCCCGCACAAATCCTCCTTGTGTCTCGATGATGTCCATTAACTCAGCGTAACTTCGAGCGTCATGAATGTTGGAATCCCGGAAATTTCTTGCCTTCGTGAATAAATCCCTCTGAATGTCACCGAGCAATTTCTTCACAGTTTCGATTACGTTTTCATTCTTGATGTCGAGTTTCTCGCCCGTGTCTCTTCGGACAATCCTGACAGTCCTGGCCGCTAAATCCTTTTCGCCGAGTTCCAATCTTAACGGCACGCCTTTCTGTAAATGCGCAAAAAATCTGTCGGCAGGTCTAGCGTGAAAATCCGTGTCAATCTTCGTGAACATTCCGCCAAGTTCAGCGTCAAGTCTGGCTGATAATTCCTTTGCAACCGGCAAAATTTCATTCTCAGCGACGCTTTCATCCTTCGAAATCGGGAGGATTACGGCCTTAACCGAAGCGATATTAGGCGGGATAATTAATCCGTCGTCGTCCGAATGTGTCATGATTAACGCTCCGATTAAACGTGTCGAAACTCCCCAGCTTGTTGTCCAGCAGTAAGCTAACTCGCCTTCTCGATTTTGATATTGAATGTCGAAAGCCTTAGCGAAATTTTGACCGAGAAAATGACTTGTCCCAGCTTGGAGCGCTCTTGTGTCGCTCATCATTGCCTCGCAAGTGTAAGTGTCGACGGCTCCGGGAAATCTCTCGCCTGCTGTTTTTTCTCCAGCAAATACGGGAATAGCTAATTCTTCCTCGATAATTTTGCGATAAACTTCAAGCATTCGTAAAGTTTCTTCGCGTGCTTCCTGTTCAGTCTCGTGTGCTGTATGACCTTCCTGCCATAAAAATTCACTCGTTCGCAAAAATAATCTCGGGCGTTTTTCCCAGCGCATGACGTTGCACCATTGGTTAATCAAGACGGGTAAATCTCGCCATGATTGAACCCATTTTGAATACATACTGCCTATAATCGTCTCGGAAGTCGGACGGACTACAAAAGGCTCTTCGAGTTTTTCGCCTCCTGCATGAGTTACAACCGCACATTCCGGAGCAAATCCTTCTACGTGTTCAGCTTCCTTGCGCAAGAAAGCATCAGGAATTAACAGCGGGAAATATGCGTTGACATGGCCGGTCTTCTTGAATGCCGCGTCGAACTTAGCTTGAATATTTTCCCAGATTGCATAACCCGTTGGACGAATTACCATACAGCCCCTGACTGGAGCATAATCCGCGAGACTTGCTGCTTTGATTACGTCAAGATACCATTGTGAATAATTACTTTTTCTCGGTGTGATATTTTTTGCCAATTTATAATTTTCCTCCTTCGGAATTTACCAGAGAGTTTTTATTTCTGAGTATTTCACGATATTTTCATCACAAGTCAAGATTGTTAAATTTCTTTCGAGAGCTGTAGCCATAATAATACGGTCAAAAGGGTCTCGATGAATTAAAGGGATTTTTTTGATACGTTCAAAGTACGCATTTTCCAGATGAAGCACAGTGATTTTCTGCTCCTTGCATTTATCATCAAGCTCAAACATTGAAAGCCCTAAATTAATTTTGCCAGTAGTCTGCTTTATTGCAATTTCCCAGAAAGTAGCCTGACTGACAAAAATATCTTTGCTGTTGTCGATTAATTCACGTACAGCCTCAGGAAGTCTTTTACTCGTCTCAATGTACCATAGAAAAGCACAAGTATCCATCAGGTACATTATACGGCGGCCTCCAGTTTCTTATTTTCGCGCATAACCTCAAGCACACGCGCTTCATCTTCGGAGACAAAATCCATAGGCTCATTAAAATCATCCGACATCCAAATTTCACCTTTAACCCATCCGCCTTGTCTGACAGGTTTAACATCTTCTGCTCCTTCTTTATGTTGGTCTGTAAGATAACGAGCATAATAAATCGCTGCATTCAACTTGTCTTCCGGCAATCCTTTTACGATTTCTAAAATTTCTTCGCGTAAAGTCATGATAATAACCTCCTAAAAAAATTTTTACGGCAACGGAT
>CALGHA010000201.1 GCA_937915835.1 uncultured Fretibacterium sp.
TGCTTTTACACATTCTCGGGGACATGCAGCAGAATAATAAAATCAGTGAGAGTACAGATTTTGCGGCCGCCTTGTATAATGCTGGAGCAAGAAACGGTTTACCCATGAGAAGAGTTGCTCAAGCTCCGTTCTTCGTGCTCAGAGGTGCGGGAATGCCGGCAGTCTTAATCGAGACCGGATTTGTTACGAACGCGACGGAAGCTAAAAAGCTCACAACTTCAGCATATCAACAGCAAATCGCTAATGCAATGGCTGAAGGTATCGCGAATTACTTGAAGTGAGAAGGAGTGAAAGAAATTGCCGCCAGTAAGACGAACACGAAGTGCATCAGGCGAAAGAGTTTCAGCCCGTCAACCCGTTCAAGGACGAAGACAGGTTCAACAGGCTCAACAAAGATTACAGAGAAGACAAATTCAGCGACAGCGGCCAATTCCAGAAAATTACGAGGAAGATAAACCTACGCCGTTATTATTCAGAATATTAGTGATGATAGGCGTATTGCTCTTATGCTTTGTTCTTGGTTACGTGGGGACATCTTGGTTGATGAACTTCTTAAATCGCAAATTATTACTGAAGCCCGATAATCGTATCGAAAATCAGGAGGACTTGAATAATTACAACGAGGCTCAACAGGAAAAAATAACTCAGCAAAGATTAAACTCTTCAGAGGGAATACAGCAAATTTCGTTGAGCATTTATCACGTTCAGAACGATAATATCACTGAGACTAGAAAAAGTTTTTTGGCTAGAACTCCCGAAGAGAATATCAGGGATGCCGTAAATGAGATAATCTCGTTAAGCGGGATTTCAGGAGCTAACAATATCAAGCTGCTTCACGTGTTCAGGAATTCAGATACAGTGTTTCTCGACATGTCGGGGCAGTTTGCTTCTGCTCTGGAAAAAGCGGGCCAGCGTAAAAGTTTGTTATTACTCACCAGCATAGTAAGAACTTTGCAGGATAATTTTTCCCCGATTTCTCAGGTGAGATTTCTCATTGATTCCAAAGCTCCAAAGTCAGGCGGAGTTGTCGATTTAAGCTCAGTCTGGAAATTGCCGAAACGATCATGAAATTTAATCACTACAGGAAATCAAGACAAGTATAACGAGTTCATACATGAAGTTAGAGAAATTAATAATTGCTACGGGAAATCGCGGCAAATACAATGAGTTTGTGAATATCATTGGGAATTTTGCGGACCAGATAATTTTTGCTCCAGAGATTGCGAGAATGATTGTTGACGAGACGGGAAAAACTTACGCCGAAAACGCAATGTTAAAAGCTCGTGCCTGGTCAGAAAAATCCGGGCTTCCATGTTTAGCTGACGACAGCGGCCTAGAAGTTGAAGCTCTTGACGGTGCTCCAGGCTTATACTCAGCAAGAATTATTCCGGGAAATGATGAAGATAAAGTTTCATGGTTAATCTCTCAGCTTGAAGGAAAAACTAACAGGAATGCAAGATTTGCGGCGGCATTAGCTTTATGCGTTCCGAATAAATTTACGTTAATTTGCGAAGGAGAATGCAAGGGAGTAATCGCAACTTCTCAATCCGGGAAAAACGGTTTCGGCTATGACCCTGTGTTTATTCCATACGGCTTCAATCTCACGTTTGCAGAACTAAGTTCGGACATCAAGAATAAAATCTCACATAGGGCAGACGCTTTCAGGAAAATTTTAGAGTTCGTAAAATGATTACGTCATTAAGGCTAAAGGGTTTCAAGAGTTTAGGCGAGGAATATAAATTTGAGTTCAGCCGGAATTTCACAGCAATAGTCGGTCCTAATGGAAGCGGAAAAAGTAATATTCTCGACGCATTAAAATGGATATTGGGTGAAGGCTCATCGTCGGGATTGAGAATTACAAGACAGAGTGATTTACTCTTTCAGGGCTCAAAAAGTGTTAATCAGGCTAAAATTGCTGAAGTAACATTGAATTTGAGAGAAGGCGATAAAAAAGGAACACTCAAGCGAACTTTTTCTGAGGTGACAGGCTCAATCTTAACTTTCGACGACAAGAGAATTACTCTTCAAGAATTAGACGAGATAAAATCACGCTTCAATCTCAACGGTGAAGGTTTTGCGCTCATCGGTCAGGGCGAAATCTCAGCGGCTATTCATCAACGCCCCCAAGAAAGACGAAGACAGCTTGATGAACTCTTCAAGATTAATTATTCCAGAGAAAAACGCGATGACACTCTCAGACGCTTAACGGAAAATCAGGAAAAATCCCAGCAAATTCAAAATCTCCTTGCTGAACTCGAAACAAGACGCTCGGAAATTTCTGATGAAGTCAGTAAAGCCTCAGAAGCTCAGAAAATTATTGACGAACTCGAAACTCTCAGACGTGATTATTACGTTTTCAAGAGGGCCGAGAACGAGCAAAACCAAAGTGAATTACAAACTCAGAAGGAATATTTGATTTCTAGAATTGCCAAATTTGGGAGATATTCAAGATTTTGGCGGCTTGCCTTGAAGTATTACGAGGAGCGATTAAGTTTTGGAAGCTCTCAGGAAAATTATAACTCCCGGCTTGATGAGATTAACTCACGAAAAACTTCAATTCATCGTAAGGCTTTCCAGTCAGCAAGTCAGGTTCAGAGCATCAGGACGAGACGAAAATTTTTGATTGAGGACTTAGCCAAACTTGAAGCACAGAGTTTATCACTTGAGCAGGAACGTCGAAGAACTCAGGACGAGAAGGAAAAATTATCTCGAGAGGTCCAAGCCAAGACAGAAGAATTTTCCGAACGTAAGAGAATTTTCCAGGAAACTCAAGCTCAAGCCCGGCAAGACAGTTCAAAGCGAACGAAAATACTTGAGGACATTGCGGATTTCAGATTAAAACGTTCAAAACTCGAAGCTGACATAAACGCTCTTGGGACTTCTGAGAAAAATAATCTTCAGGAAATCAAAAACTTACAGGCTCAACAGAACGAAAAACAGATAATCATTGACAAGCTGACTGAACGAAAAAGAAGCCTCGACGAAAGATTTACGAGTTTAAGCGTCTCATCACGTAAGCAAAATTCCGACGTTAAAGCAATCAGAGGGGAATTAAGCACGCTCGAAAGTCGATATTCCAGTCTAAGCAGCACGAATACTTACACGACAGGAATTTTTCCCGAACCAGTCAGATTAATCCTAGAAGCCTCGAAGAAAAATATTTTGCGTTCGAAGCCTGAAACAGCCGCTGATGTCTTCTCGTGTTCATCGTCGGAAGTTGCCGGAGCTATTGAGGCATATTTAGGAATTCGGCAATATTATTTGCTCGTTCACAAAATCGAGGAAGCCCAAGAAGGGATTAACATGTTAAAGCGCATGAAAAACGGACGAGTTACATATCTTGCACTTGAACGATGTCGGCCGAGAAGTATTGACACGAGAATTAACGTAGGCGGAAAAGTTACGGGCTGGGCGATGGATTTAATCAGTGTAAAAAGTGAATGGCTTGACGCAATTTCGCATTTAATGGGAGATTTATTGATCGTTGAGGATTACGACACTGCCGGAAGATTAATGCGCGAGGGAGTTCGTTTTCCGATTGCCACGCTTGAAGGGGAAGTTTTCGCGCCTTCGGGAACAATAAGCGGCGGGGCTTCACGTCAAAGAGCTGGGGCCGTCGTAGCTAAACAGAAATTTGATGAGGTTAATTCACAGCTTGAAAGTTTGAGAAGTTCGATAGACGAGAAAAAGAAAGTTTTAGCGGCCAATATTGACAAGGAGAAGAATTTACGGCTTGAGTTTGAGGACGTATCTAATCAGCTTGAAAATGTCAGGGAAGAAATTAATTCAAATCAACGTGAGCTTAAATCCATAACAAGAAATCTTGAACGTGTAATCTCCGAGCATGAAAACTCCGAACAGCACGGACGAGAGCTTTTACAGGACTTTGAAGACGCTGAAAAAATCATACATGAGCTTGAAAGTGAGCTTGCCGCTCTTCCGGATCCTCAGGAAGTCAGCTATGAACATGTAATCTTGCCGCTTGAAAGGGAATTAACGTTTTTACAGGACAATTTGAACGTAAATATCTCACTTTGTAAACGACTTGATGAGGAATTTACGAACGTTACGGCCAATATCAAGAGAACTCAAGACGAAATTTCTTCAGGTGATGAGCTTGAAGCCGAACAGAGAAAAAAACTTTCTAAACTTGGCCAGGAAAAAAAGAAAGCCTATCATGATGAGCTTAAATTACGAAGACAGCTTGAGAAGCATAAAGACGACTTCACGAATGTCAAAGTGAAAGTTGAGTTTATCAAGGCCAGAATTGGTAAGCTGAACTCGAATACGACTTCATATAAGAGAATGTTGTCGGAAATTGAGACGAAAATTTTATCCTTAACGAACGAAATTAATCAACTCATAGAACTTTGGGGCGAGAAATACCATTATGATCCGGCCGAAGCCGCTAAAATTGAGAATATCCGCGAAATAAGTTTATCATTAAGAAGGCTTGAACGAGAATTAAGAGCTATCGGCGATTACGACTTGGGGGCTTTGTCTGAGGATAAATCTTTGAGTTCACGAGTTGAGTATCTCACAGGACAGCTTGAAGACGTGAATAAAGCGGCAGAAGAATTGAGCGAAGGGATTAAAATTATTGACGATAAAATTGAACGTGACTTTACGGCCTCGATGAAAAAAATAGACATAAGATTTAATGAGTTATTCCAGCGTTTATTTGACGGCGGAGAAGCTCACTTAAGACTTCAGGACGCTCCTTCAATTTGGGACAAAGGAGTAGAAATTTTTGCACAGCCTCCAGGAAAAAATTTGCAGAATATGACGTTACTCTCCGGCGGTGAACAGTCCCTTACGTCGACGGCTTTACTTTTTGCTACTCTAGATGAAGCCGGAACTCCCTTAGCCGTTCTTGATGAGATTGATGCTGCTCTCGACGAAGCTAATTTAATCAGACTGTCTGAACTCATCAGGGAATATTCCAGCAAAATTCAGATTATCGCGATGACGCACCGACGCGTGACGATGGAGAATGCTGATATTCTTTACGGAGTTACGATGAAAGAACCAGGATTGACGGCTACGATGGCGATTGACCCGAAAAATTATGACTGAGAATGTAACTTGTGATGAAATTCTTTACGGGAAATTAAAGCTCTTACAACCACAGAACGGCCCGCGAGTAAATTTAGACACTATATTATTATCATCATGGGTAAAGTTAAAATCAGGACATTCACGTTTTCTTGAAGCCGGTTGTGCGTCCGGAGCAATCTCGCTTATTCTTGCCCTGAAATTTACTAGAAATTTTCATATTACGGGGCTTGATATTCAATCGGAGTTAATCACGCTTGCCAACGAGAACGCAAAAATTAATTCTCTCACTGAACGCGTGAATTTTATCGCCGGAGACTTACGCGACAAGAATATTTTTCCCCGTGAAAGTTTCGACGGTCTCGTTATAAATCCACCGTATGAAGCAATCTCATCTGGACGAATGAGCGTAAATCCTTCACGTTCGACTGCCAGGCTTGAAGTTTCGTGCAATATTAATGATGTCGGAGAATTGGCCTCAAGAGTTCTCAAGAGTAAAGGGAGATTGTTTGCAGTGTTCACGAGTGAGAGGCTTGACGTTTTCATGAGCGTAATGTTGCAAAATAAAATTATCCCGAAGAGATTAAGGCTCATTTACCCGAATATAAATTCAAGCTCAGGAATATTCTTAATCGAATGCATAAAAAACGGAGGAGAAGGCTTAAACGTTTTGCCGCCGTTGATAGTTCGAGACGAGAGGGGGGATTACACGCCTGAATTGTTGAGAATGTACGAGATTTAGGAGATGAGAAAAATTTTATGGGATTATTAATGTCAATAGGCATTCAATATTTGATTTACAGGAAGCTCAAGGAAGCCGGAGTAAGTTCGTTCGTGAGAAATATTTTTATTCTCTGGGCGTTATTCTGGTTCATAGCCGGATTTGTTGCGAGTTATGATATCGGCAGCGTTAAGTATGATATTTTGCCTGGAAGATTGGCTGAAATTTTGCGTGCTCTTTCTATAACCTGGTCAATAATCACGCTTCTGGGCTTTTTTGCATTCTTCGGAGTTGACTTGTTGACGGGCTTTAAGGCATTCACGAAGAGAAAATTATGTTTCGCGCTGGCTCTCACTCTTGCCGGGACAATTTATTGTTTTGCTGAAGCATATTTTGTTACCCCTCGTTACGTCGAGATAAAAACTTCCAAACTTGAAGCTGAAAAGCTGCGAATAGTTTTTCTGACTGATGTTCATATTGGGGGCTTATCAACGTATTATCATCTTGAACGCATAATGAAACTCGTCGATGAGGCCAATCCTGATATATTAATGCTCGGCGGTGATATTCTTGACGGAGTTATGAGTTATCGAGAACGTGAGCTTGAGTTGTTAGCGAGGACGGCGGAAAAAGCTAAACTCGGTGCATTTGCTGTCAATGGCAATCACGAATATTACTGGCTTCTTGACATTGACGTTGAGGGAATAATACGAGAATGCGGCTATAACTTGCTCATTAACGAACGCGCCGAAACAGCCGGAATTACGATAATCGGCATTGATGACAATTACATTAATCCTAACGGCTGGCTGAAACCTTATCTTAAACCCGAAGACGCAGAAAAATTCGTGTTAATCTTAAAGCATCGTCCCGGACTTCCATTTGATGCCGACGGAAAATTTGACTTGCAATTATCCGGACATACTCACGGAGGACAATTCTGGCCATTGGGATATTTCAAGAATAAAGTTGCAAACAGCGTTCAGGGATTATCGCGAAAAGCCGGAGGATATGTTTACGTCAGCAACGGTTCAGGATTTAACGGGCCACCTATGAGGTTATTTGTTCCGCCGGAGATTACAGTGATTGATATTCTGAAAGAGTAATCATGTCATTAATTCTTGTTCCTACTCCAATTGGCAATTTAGAGGATATTACGCTTCGAGCCTTGAAAGTTTTGCGTGAAGCTGACCTAATCGCCTGTGAGGACACTCGGACTTCTTCAATTTTGCTTAAGCATTACGAGATTGACAAGCCTTTAACGTCGTTTCATGTTCACAATGAGAATGAGAAATTGCCGCTGTTATTGGGAAAATTGCGAGCTGGTGAAAATATCGCTGTAATCTCCGACGCTGGAACTCCTGGAATTTCGGATCCTGGCTGGATTTTGTTGAAGCGTGCGATTGATGAGGGACTTGAAGTTGACGTATTGCCCGGAGCTTCTGCCGTAATTCCTGCTGTCTTAATGTCGGGATTAAGTCCTCAACCGTTTATGTTTATGGGATTTCCGCCCGAAAAGTCAGGTGAACGCATAAAGTTATTCGAGAGCGTCAAGGATTTCAAGTTCACGTTATGTTTCTACGTTTCGCCTCATAAAGCCGAGAAGAATATTCTTGACATGATAAAAGTCTTCGGTGATAGGAATGCCGCTTTAATCCGGGAAATCAGCAAAATTTTTCAGGAAGCTATACGCGGGACATTATCACAAATTCTTGAACGAGTTCATGAGGGCTTGAAGGGTGAATTAGTCCTTGTGATTGAGGGGGGAAAATCTGAAGCTGATAATGATTTATGGAAGTCCGAAGCCTTAAAGATGAAACAGGAAGGTGAAAGCGTCAAAGATATTGTGAAGGTGATTAGTGAGAAATATCATGTGCCTAAAAATGAGATTAAGAAATTTATTCTCGTGTAAAAAGTAATTCGCGTGATTTTTTGTGTGTATATGAGTAAAATATATTACGTAAAATTAAAAATGGTATAAATTTTCAGGAGGAAGTAAAGATTTTGAATCAGGAAAAAGTTTATTCTGTCATGATCGGTGATACTCCGCTCGTGTTCAGAACAGGGAGAATAGCAAAACAAGCTAACGGAGCTGTATTAGCATCACAGGGAGATACGGTAATCTTAAGCACGGCATGCATGACAGAGGAAGTTAGGACGGGAATAGATTTCTTCCCTTTGGTTGTGGATTATGAAGAGAGATATTATGCTGCAGGGAAAATTCCGGGAGGATTTATTAAGCGAGAAGGCAAGCCGTCGGACTCTGCAATTTTAGGTTCTCGCGTTGCTGACAGGTCAATACGTTCACTTTTCGACGACGATATGCGCAATGATGTTCATGTTGTTAATACTGTTCTTGCTGTGGATCAAATTTTCCCTCCCAATGTACTTGGCATCAACGGAGCAAGTGCCGCACTCGCAATTTCCGGCATTCCTTGGAACGGTCCGGTTGGAGCTGTGAGAATTGGCCTGCTCGGTGGAAATTTAATCGTCAATCCCACAGAAAAGCAAATGAATAACTCAATGTTAAATCTCATCGTTGCCGGACATGAAGACGGTATTACAATGGTTGAGTCAGGTTCTTATGAGGTCTCCGAAGAATTGTTAGTTGATGCGTTAGAGCTTGCACATTCAGAGATAAAGAAGATTATTGCTGTCCTGAAAAAAATGAAGGAGGAAATCGGCAAGCCGTTAATTGAAATTCCACAGCCGGAGAAAATTCCTGACGTTGAGAATTGGATAACAGAAAATCTTGACGGTGAAGTTGATAAAGCAGTCAGAATACACGAGAAGAAGCCGCGCGAGAAGAGCATTGACCAGATAAAAGCACAAGCTATTGAACATTTCAGCGAACTCATCAAGGAAGATCCCGACAAAGAAGAATATATCAAGGCATTCATAGACGGACGAGTTAAGAGCATAATGCGCGGAATAATTATTAACGAGCATATTCGAGTTGACGGTCGAGCAATGGACGAGATTAGGCCTGTAACATGTGAGACTGATATTTTGCCTCGAGTTCATGGTTCAGCATTATTCACGCGTGGAGAAACTCAATCACTCGCGATTACGACGCTTGGGATGATTGGCGAGGATGACCAAATTTTAGACGGAATAAAATTGAACGAGCCAGCCAAGAGATTTTTGCTTCATTATAATTTTCCGCCGTATTCAGTCGGTGAAGTTCGGCCAATGCGCGGCCCCGGAAGGCGTGAAATTGGTCATGGAGCTTTAGCCGAACGCGCTTTGCTTCCTGTAATTCCTTCTGAGGATGAATTCCCGTATGTAATCCGTGTTGTCTCGGATATTATGGAGTCTAACGGTTCAAGCTCACAGGCGAGTATTTGCGGCGGAAGTCTCTCAATGATGAATGCGGGCGTTCCGATAAGATGTCATGTTGCCGGTATTGCTATGGGATTAATCAAAGAGGGCGACAAGGTTCAAATTCTCACGGACATTCAGGGCTTGGAAGATCATTACGGAGATATGGACTTCAAAGTTGCCGGGACAAGAGCAGGAGTTACGGCGTTACAAATGGACAATAAAGCCGGAGGGATTACGCGAGAAATTCTCGAACAGGCATTAAGTCAGGCACGAAAAGCCAGGCTTGAATTACTCGAGAAAATGGAAGCCGCTGTACCTTGTCCGAACCCAGTATCACCGAACGCGCCGAGAATAATTTCATTCGAGATTGACCCGGACAAAATCAGGGAAGTAATAGGCAGTGGCGGTAAAGTTGTTAGGAGCATTACACAGAGAACCGGCGTAAAGATGAACATTGAGGATAACGGCTTAATCTCAATTTCCGGCCCAACTCAAGCACAAGTTGAGGACGCACGCGCAATAGTTCTTTCACTCACACGGGAGCTTACAGTCGGTGAAGTTTATTATGGAACTGTTACGAGATTATTAAATTTCGGGGCTTTCGTTGAATGTCTTCCAGGAAAAGAAGGCCTGTTGCACATCAGCGAGGTTAGCACGTCCAGAGTTCCGAGAATTGAAGATGTCTTTAAACCGGGCGACAGAGTTTTAGTCATGGTTAAGGAAATCGACGATCAAGGCCGAGCCAATTTAACACGTCGTCGGATTATGGCCAATGAGGAGAAAATCAGAGCCGCCGGATTAGCTCATGCATTGCCGGACGAAAGGGAACGTGATAATCTCATCGCAACACTTTCATCACGTGAACGAGGCTATAACAGCTTCCCAATGCGCGACAGAATGGGCAGCTATATGGAGCGCGGCTATTCTTCGACACGTTCAGCACGAAGTGAATTTGACTTCGGACGAGGAAATTACGAACGCGAGAGCCGAAGACGTAATGACAGAAGGAGAGATTATTAAATTAGGAGGGATTTTTCAGGATGGAAGAAATTAACGTAAAAATTTTTCGGGAGTCTCAATCAATCGAAATTCCCAAGTATGCGACGGCCGGATCATCTGGTGTAGATTTATGTTCGACTATGTACTGCATAATCAAGCCCGGTGAACAGGCCTTAATCCCGACCGGAATAAAATTAGCTATACCAGAAGGCTATGAAGGACAAATTCGGCCTAGAAGTGGACTTGCTTTGAACCAGAAAATTACGATCCCGAACAGTCCAGGCACGATTGACTCGGATTATCGCGGAGAAATCAGAGTTTTATTGCGTAACGACGGCGAGGAACCTTTTACGCTGATATTCGGCGACAGAATTGCTCAGCTCGTTTTTGTTCCGGTTGTTAGGGCGAAATTCGAGGACGTTAAAGCTCTCGATGATACAAAGCGAGGTCCGGGAGGCTTCGGGAGTACAGGAAGACGATAAAGATATTTTTTCCCTTTTGCTTGAGAGTGAGAGGGAATTTTTTTGTTGTAAAATATCGTATGTTTCAAAAATTTTTTACGAGGTGATTTTTTCACTATGAAGAAACTTTTAGCTTTATCATTACTTCTCGTGTTGTTATGCGTTCCATCTTATGCCGCCAAACCCGACAAGGATATTGTCATTCTTTACACGAACGATGTTCACTGCGGAGTTGATGATAATATCGGTTATGCCGGATTAATTTACTACAAGCACGAAATGGAGAAGCTCACTCCTTACGTTACACTTGTTGACGCAGGCGACTGGTCTCAGGGAGCAACGATCGGAGCAATTGCACAGGGCCGCTATATTTATGAGATCATGAACGCTTGCGGATATGATTTTGCTGTACCTGGAAATCACGAGTTTGATTACGGCTGGAGCCAGTTTGAGAACTTCGCGAAGAACTTAAAGCCCGGCTTTCATTCCTGCAACCTGAGAGATTTACGAACCGGCCAATTATTATTTGCTCCGTACAAGATTTTCACGTATGGTGATGTCAAAGTTGCATTCGTTGGAGCCTGCACGCCTGAATCAATCGTTAAGTCAACTCCTTCAACGTTCATGGACGAGGACGGGAAATATATTTACGACTTTGACGGTGATAAAACTGGTGAAAAGTTAATCGCTTCAATTCAGAAAGCCGTTGACGACGCACGAGCTGAGGGCGCGGATTACGTGTTCGTAGTCGGACATTTGGGCGAATACGAGGACGTTACGGAAGTGTGGGCAGTTCCTTATCTTGCACCGAGAACGAGAAATATTGACGCTTTCATTGATGGACATTCACATGAAGTTACGCCTGCACTGAAATTCCAGAACTTGGACGGCAAAGAAGTTGTTGTAACTCAGACGGGAACGAAATTAAAGAATGTCGGCAAGCTCACGATTAACACGGACGGCGAGATTAAGACCGAGTTAATTAATTCAGTTGACGGCCGCGATGAGGAGATTAACGCAGTTATAGCTGACATTAAGGCACGTTTTGAGGGCACATTACGCCAGCACCTGAGCTACACGAGCTTTGATTTACGCGCAATGGACGACAACGGCGACTGGATTTTGCGCAATGCTGAGACGAATTTATGTAACTTAGCGGCTGATGCAATGTTATACTCGGCACGTTACACTGAGACCGGCAAGGCTGATATTGGCTTATACAACGCTGGCGGAATTCGTTCAAACATAATGCCCGGAGAAATTACGTTCAACGATGCTTTATCAGTTATGCCCTTCAACAACACAGTGTGCATGATTGAAGTTTCAGGCCAGACAATTCTTGATGAGCTTGAACACGGAGCGCGTTTAATGCCTCGTAACAGCGGCGGATTTCTTCATGTTGCCGGAATGACTTACACGATAGACACGACAATTCCGACACCTGTGAAGACTGACGAGCATAATGTATTAATCAGCATTGAGGGCGAGCGCAGAGTTAAGGACGTGAAAGTCAACGGTGAACCTCTTGACCCTGAGAAGCTCTATAAAGTTGCGTCGATAAGTTACGTTTTGCTTGGATTAGGAGACGGCCACGTTTTCGCTGGAGCAAGGATGATTGAGCCGGATTACGCTTCAGCTTCGGATGTATTTGCGCGCTATATTAAATCATTCGAGAGACTTCCGGAGAAATATCGTGAAGCCGAAGGAAGAATGAAAGTTATTCAGTAATCAGTAAGAGTAAAAATATCTTGTCCCCCTTGCTTACGAGTGAGGGGGATTTGTTTATTTGATGTTGATAATTTTTCTATAATTTATGTTATAACAAAGTTATTCTAAAATTTAGGAAGTTATATCCATGACGGACAACCTGAGGCTGTTTCTGGTATCAGCAAGGACGCTAAACAGGCTTTATTCGAGGCTACGGCGAAATTTGCGGAGAAATACGGATTAACGCTCACTGAAGACGACTTCCAGGATAAGCCGGGAAAAATTTCCGATAAGGAACTTGAAGCTGTAGCTGGCGGAAAGTTGTGCGGTGAGGATATGAGAAATGATCCTTATTGTATTATGGCAATTGGTATGGCTTGTTGGTGATACTCATTGCTAAAAATCATAGCTCATAAAAATTTAAGAAGGTTATATCCATGACAGATAATGCAAAGAAGTTTTTGGAGTTCGTATCGAAGAATGAGGCAGTCAAGAAAGAGCTTGAGGCTTAGAAGTCAAGTTTCACCGGCGACGACAAAGCACGTGAGGAAGCGATCATAAAGTTTGCGGCCAAACACGGATTTACTCTCACGGCTGAGGAATTAAAGCCAACGGAAGGCGAAATCTCAGAAGATGAACTGAAGGTAGTAGCCGGCGGCTTTTGTGGTTATACTCAGGCGGCCATAGACTATGATAAGTGCGGTATGATTCACGCGATATTCTAAGTCAATAATTTTTAGCGGTTATTCTCCCTCTTGCGTGATGTGAGAGTGAAATTTTTTTCAGGGGGGGAACTTTCATTCATGGCAAATTATTACAGGCTCAAAGATAATTTTTCACTTCGAGGCTGGGAAAAACTTCCTTATGCCATCGTTGAGGAGAAGAGCGGAGTTGCGGTATTCGTTGACAATAAATATTTTAACGCTCTGAATTTATATTGATACATCACTTCCATTAATCAGCAATGAGGCCCGAAAAATGATTCAAGAAGGCGTGGAAAACGGCGTAATCGAAGCGTGTAATCCCGGCCAGAGCATCAGCGAAAAGCAAAAGTATAAATATTACCCCGTTCGTTATGTTCAGCTTGTTCACTGGTAGATAACCGGACGCTGTAACTACAAGTGCAAGCATTGTTATTTGTCGGCACCTGATGCGAAATATGGTGAACTTACTCATGATGAGATTATGCGTATCATTCCCCAGATTAAAGAATGCGGGATTAATGTAGTCTCATTGACCGGCGGGGAGCCTTTAGTGCGTGATGACTTTCTTGAAATTGTTGATGCATTGCTTGAGAATGATATAAAAATTTCGCAGATTTATTCAAACGGTTATCTTGTGAACGAGAAATTATTACGTGAGCTTGACGCGAGAAAAATTCATCCTGAGTTCAACATGAGCTATGACGGTGAAGGCTGGCATGACTGGCTTAGAGGGATTAATGGAGCAGAAGATGCAGTGAACCGTGCATTTTCTTTGTGTCGGGATATGGGCTTCCCAACCACTTCTGAGATGTGTCTTCATCGTATGAACGTGCATACACTCAGAGCGAGCGTTAAACATCTTGCTTCACTGGGAGTTAAAAGCCTGAAAGTTGCTGGCGTAATGGAAGCCGGAGACTGGGAGAAGAACAAAGAGAATAACACTTTGAGCATAACGGAAGCATATCAAACGTATCTTGATTACATTCCTGATTATTACTCTGACGGAATGCCGCTCGCTTTACAGATGGGTAATTTCTTCGCAGCTTCACCAGCCCAGCCTGACGAGTTCCTAATGCCTGAGTATCGCGCTGACGAGGTAAGCCCCGAAGTATGTGTTTGCGGTTGTGCTAGGATTATGCTTTATATCGCGCCTGATGGTCGGTTAATGCCGTGTATGCCTATGGCTGGAACTCCAATTCATGACAAAATGCCGTTGCTCACGGAGAATACATTGATTGATGCCATAAATAAATCGTTCTGGTTTGAGCTTGTCAACAGGCGAGTGAAAGAATTTTTTGCGGCCAACGATGACTGCCGAAATTGTGAGTATGCTAAACATTGCAGAGGAGGCTGTCGAGCTGATGCCTTGAGTGTTGACCCGAATAATTACATGGGAAAATCTCCGGCGGTGTGTGAGTTATTACTCGGTGAATGGCCGAAGAAGATTATTGAAACTGTAAAACGCGTTAAACCTGAAGCGAAATTTGGAGACGGAAGTTATAAGTTTAGGAGGTATTATAGTTCTCATGACTGAGAACATGACAAAATTTCTTGAAACAGTATCACAGGACGAGGCTTTGAAGTCTGAACTTGAAGCACTCATGAAGAACAGTAACAAGAAGACGGCGAACTCTCAGAAGATGAGCTTCAAGCAGTTGCCGGCGGTGATTGTACGGGTATGGGCTGCGGTTGGGAGATGGCTGAAGGTTGTGGTGGGATTTTTGCTGCGTTTTTCAGTTGGTGAGGCTATCAAGTATTGCTGCGTAAATTATTTCCTTCTTGCTTTCATAGTTAGGAGGAATTTTTTTTGCGAATAAATTTACTGTCATGCAAAAGTTTGGAATTTACTAGATTAATTATACTATTTAGGCTATACTTTTTGCATCTTGAACAAGAGGGATGTGGAAAAATGTACAAGAAAACAGCTCTTACCGCCTTAGTATTCCTGATTTTGATAACAGCTTTCACTCCATCATTCGCCGCCGCCAAAAAGAAAATGACCGATGAAGAATTTGTTGAGTTTTGCAAGACATGTTCAGCGAAGGACATTCAGCAGGTCATAAAATCAAAGCTCGCTAACGTGAACGCAAGGAATAAAAATGAGCTTACACCTTTGATAGCAGCCTCGACGTTTAATAAGGATACTGCCGTAATTACCGCACTGATAAAGGCAAAAGCTGACGTAAACGCCTCAACCAGCAGCGGACTTACTCCACTATTCGGAGCAGCAGCAATGAATAGCCTGGAGGCTGTCAATGTCCTGTTAAAGGCAAAAGCAAACGTTAATTTCATTATACCAGACGGAGATACGCTTCTTATGGGAGTAATATATTCAAGAGCGATGAATGAAGACGGAGTGAAGGAGGATCCGCGCATCATCGAAGCTCTCATAAAGGCTAAAGCTAATATCAACGCTAAGAATAGTAAAGGCAAAACCGCTCTAATGACGGCCGCGCAATGGAGCAACAACGTCGAAGTTCTGAAAGTTCTTCTGAAAGCCAAAGCAGATAAGAATGCCTCCGACAACAGTGGATATACCGTAATCATGCATTCAATTATGAATTTCCATAACAATTTTGACATGCTCAGGACTTTAATATCAGCGGGAGCCGACATGAATGCTGAAAATAAATATGGCAGTACAGCCTTAGATTTCGCTATAGGCGGCTTGCATTATGAGGCAAGATTAATTCTTGAGGAGGCCGGAGCAAAATCAAACAAATTCTGAGGACGACTTCAAGCAAGTTATAAGTTGATAAAAATTTATTCCTTCTTGTTTTCACAGTGAGGGGGAATTTTTTTTGCGAGTTAATAAAGTGAACTTTTGTTTAGTGTTTGACGTGAAAAATAAATATATTTATAATACGCGGCAATAAAATTTTACGGAGAATATTTACTATCATGAAAAAAGTTTTTATTGATGGTTATGCTGGGACAACTGGCCTGAAGATTTATGAGAGACTTTCATCGCGCAAAGATATTCAGCTTCTCACGCTCACTGAACAGACGCGCAAGGATATTAACGCCCGCAAAGCTGCTTTGAATGAGGCTGATATAGCGTTTTTGTGTCTTCCTGATGATGCCGCGAAAGAATCCGTCTCACTCGTCAACAATCCTAACACGGCGATAATTGACACTTCGACAGCTCACAGAGTTAATGACGAATGGATTTACGGACTTCCTGAGCTTCAAGGCCAGCGCGAGAAGATTAAACTTTCAAAGCGTGTTGCTAATCCCGGCTGTCATGCGACGGGCTTTATTGTGCTGATTGCTCCGTTGGTGCAGAATGGCTTGTTAAATCCTGACGCTGAACTTTCATGCTTCTCACTCACTGGCTATTCAGGCGGCGGAAAAAAGATGATTGCTCAATACGAAGATGCTTCACGCAACACACTTCTTGACGCTCCCAGACAATACGGAATTTCCCAAGCTCATAAACATTTGCCGGAAATGGTGAAAGTCTGCGGATTAAATAAATCTCCTGTGTTCTGCCCAATCGTCGCGGATTATTTTGCGGGAATGGAAGTTACGATTACTCTTCACTCTGACCAAGTTAACGGGAAATTTCAGGATTTGCGGGAATGTTACGCGAATTATTATCACGACGGCTTGATTTATTTCACTGAGCAAGACGCTTTTAACGAGAACGGCTTTATCTCGGCCGGAGCTTTCGCGGGACGTGATGACCTTGAAATTAGCGTGTTCGGAAATGATGAAAGAATTTTACTCGTCTCACGCTTTGATAATCTCGGCAAGGGAGCTTCAGGCGCGGCAATCCAGAACATGAATATCTTGCTAGGCATTGATGAGAAAACGGGATTAAATTATTAAATGGAGATGAATAACATGAAACCAACTGAACGTGCAGAAATTCTTGTGCAGGCATTGCCATATATTCGCAAGTACACGGGAAAAATCGTAGTGATTAAATACGGCGGAAATGCCATGACCAGCGAGATATTAAAGCAGCAAGTCATGGAAGATATAGTTTTGCTTCGGCTTGTCGGCGTAAATGTCGTGCTTGTACATGGAGGCGGTCCGGAGATTAATGCCTTAATGGATAAATTAGGGAAGAAACCGGAATTTATTGACGGCTTAAGAGTTACGGACAAAGAGACGGTTGATATTGTTCAAATGGTATTGGCCGGAAAAGTTAATAAATCCCTCGTGAGTTTGCTTGAGACTAAAGGCGGGCGTGCAATTGGCCTCTCGGGAATTGACGATAAATTAATCGAAGCCGTGTTCAAGAATGAGAAGCTCGGATTTGTCGGCGAAATCACAAAAATTAATCCTGAGTGCGTTTATGACTTACTCGCGAAAAATTACATCCCCGTAATCTCGACGATAGCCTGCGGGGAAAACGGCGAAATCTTCAACATTAACGGTGACACTGCGGCGGCATACATTGCTGGAGCTTTACACGCTGAACGCTTAATCATGATGACGGATATTGCCGGAATTTTGCGCGACCCTAAGGACCCGACAACTTTAATTCCTGAGATTACGATTGAAGAGGCCGAAGAGTTAAAGAAGTCCGGAATAATTTCTGGCGGAATGATACCGAAAGCTGATTGCTGCATAAAGGCTATTCGTGAGGGCGTAAACAAAGTTATAATTATGGACGGTCGAGTTCCTCATTCGATATTAATCGAGCTTCTCACTGATGAAGGAGCCGGCACAATGTTTTTGGCATAAAGGAGAAAATTTTTTCATGAACGTTCAATTAGAAGATAGAGAATACGTTGCGGGGACTTATAATCGTTTTCCTGTTACGATTACGGCCGGTAAAGGCTCACTTGTTACGGATATTGACGGGAAAGATTATATTGATATGACTTCGGGCATTGCTGTAAACTCATTCGGAGCATGTGATGATGTCTGGTACAAAGCAATCTGTGAACAGGCCGCGAAAATTCAGCATATGTCGAATTTATTTTACACCGAGCCTTGCGCGAAATTAGCTCACATGTTGTGCGAACGTACGGGAATGAGCAAAGTATTTTTCTCGAACAGTGGAGCAGAAGCTAATGAATGTGCCGTTAAGACAGCCCGAAAATATGCCGCAGACACCAAAGGCCCGGACTATAACACCGTAATTACTCTCAAGAACAGTTTTCACGGACGAACGATAACTATGCTTTCAGCGACCGGGCAAGATCATTATCACGAATTATTCAGGCCTTTAACTCCGGGATTTGTTCATGCTGAGCCGGAAGACTTGAATTACATCAAAGTTTTGGCGGATGCTCACAAGACTGCGGCAATCATGATAGAATGCGTTCAAGGTGAGGGCGGAGTTGTCGCGTTAAGTCAAGAATACGTGAAGGGGATTGCTGAGTTCGCACGTGAGAATAATATTGTTTTGATTGTTGACGAGGTTCAAACGGGCAACGGCAGAAGCGGACGACTTTACAGCTATATGAACTATGACATTCAGCCCGATATAGTCTCGACAGCTAAGGGATTAGCCGGAGGATTGCCTTTAGGAGCGACGTTACTCGGCGAAAAGGTCAAAGATACTCTCAAGCCCGGAGATCACGGCTCAACGTTCGGCGGAAATCCTGTAGCTTGTGCCGGAGGAGTGAGCATTCTTGCGAGGATTGATGAAGATTTGCTTGCTGGAGTTCGTAAGAAGAGTGAATTTTTGTTCAAGAGTTTCACCGGAGCAGCAGGGATTGAACAAGTTTCGGGAATGGGCTTAATGATGGGCCTCAAGACTACGAAGCCCGCTAAAGATGTCGTGAACGCTTGTATTGCTGAAGGAGTTTTGTGCTTGACTGCGAAAGACAGAGTGAGATTGCTTCCGGCGTTGAATATTCCTGATGATTTGTTAGCGAAAGCCGCCGAAGTGATAAAGAAGTGCAGCGCATAAAGAATAAGAAAATCCCCCCGCTCTTTGTGAACAGGGGGTAAATTTTTTACAGGCCTAACATTCTCATAATTGATGAGCCAGTCATGACCAGCGCAAATAAATAGCTCACCAACATAAAGAACTGTAACACTCTCGGCTGAGGCATATCGTTTTGTTCGTTAATGTCCTTCCTGAAGATTAAGCGCGTAACGAAAAATCCTCCGAATGGTGTAGCTATTGCCGTCGCGATATTAGCGATTAAAATTAACTGTGTCGGACTCCCGTTGTAAGTGAAGCATATCGCCGTCGTGATGACTATGCAAATCAGACTTCCCCACTTTATAAAGTTCGACTCCAATCTTGTAGGCTTGTCAATTCCTGCCGCGAGCAAAACCATTCCCCTTTGAGTATTTCCCAGCAATGACGAGAAAGCCGCCGCTAATAATGCAACTCCCATAACAATCGGAGCAGTGCTGCCCAAAAACGGAACGAGTAATTCTCCCAATTGTGCCGGAGTCTTTATGCCCTGACCAGTCGGATGAAGAACTATTGCGCCGACTAAGAATATTGCTCCGGAGATTAACACGACAGCTACAACGTGCGCGATAGCATCAGCTAACATTATGCCGTTGAACAAGTCCTCACGCTTCCATTGTTTCTCGAGGCCTAAATATGTCCCGTAAATTCCAGCCGTAATTGCCGCGTTTGTGCTAACATAAGCAAGCGAAGTTGCAAGACTTCCAGGAGCAACACTCCAATGAGTTATGGCGTGTCCGAACTCCAGCCAGTCCGGGCCGCCCGTTGCTATTAACGTCGCGAAGAAACAAATTATCATGCCGACGATACAAAGCGTGATTATCTTCTCAACTTTCGAGTAAACTCCTTTAGCGAAATAACATCCAAGAGTTATAGCAATCATGAAGAGTGAGCCGATTTTCCAGTTTATGCCCGTAATCAAGTTCAAGCCCGTACCAGAACCCGTGATATTTCCCATCGTGAAGAAGAAGCATGATAAGAACGTCGCAACTCCTGTGATTAACGCCGCCGCATTCCCGTAATAATGTCGTATCGCGTGAATTGTCGGCATTCCCGTCAACATGGAAATTCTGTAGCAAGTCAGCATGAAAGTAATTCCCATCATGATAATCGGGATAATCAGCCAAATCATTGTGTAGCCGTAATTCGCTCCCATCATTGCGGAAGTCGTAATATTTCCCGGACCAATTACAACACCGGCTAAAATTATTCCCGGCCCAATTCTCTTGAGAATTTCTCCCCATGACGCTCGTTGAATTTTCTTAGTGTCCATAAATTTCTGCCTCCTTTTGATTAACAACAAGCGGCCTTCGAGAATTTTTGCTTATCCTCTTTGACCGCTTCCGTGAAAATTTACCTTGTTCGATAAAAAGTTTTAATGCTTACTCGTATTTGCTCATGTCAACTTTGCCCAGACCTGAGAGCTTAATTCCTTCGGCTACCCAGTCTTTCTCTTCCTGATCCAGCGGAAGAACGGGCTTACGCATTAAAGCACTCTTGAAGATTCCGCGCTGTGCAAGTGTCTCTTTAAGTCTCGCGTGAGCTTCTCCTGAAGGCTGACCGCCGCCGTAAATCGCCTGTGAAATCGGGTAAATCTTGTTCGACCAGTCCTGAGCCTCTTTGAGTGTGTGCTTGTCAGGATGTGAGAATACGTCCCAAGCTCCTGTGATTAATTCAGGTACACAGCCGGCAAATCCGATTAAAGCTCCGTCCATTCCTGTGAACCATGTTACGCAGAGTGTTTCATCATGGCAGGTAATGAGCGAAATATCCGGGCACTGTTTACGAAGTTCACGTACATCATGCTCATAAATTGAAGTTACACGGGTTCCGACTTTAATGCATTTGACGTGAGGAATTTCCTTGCACATCTTGATTAACGTCTCAACAGGGTAAAATGCTTTGCTCGTCGCAGGATAAAGGTGAATGATAATGTCGATGTCTGCTCCTTCAGCTACGTCCTTGATATACTCAAACGGAGCGTTAGGGTTCATTCCGAAGCGAAGCCACATATGCGGGGGCATTAAAAGTATTCCGTCAGCGCCAGCTTCTTTTGCCTCGCGAGCCATCTCGATGCTCTCTTGAGTGTTCTCACAGTTTACGCCGGAAATAATCGTCATGATGTCGCCGCATTCTTCAGCGCAAATCTCAGTTACACGTTTTCTTTCTGCTCTGGTTAAACCCGTAATCTCGCCGGTATGTCCATTGCAGACTAAGCCTTTAATTCCCTTGTCATAGAAGCTCTTAATCCAGCGGAGGTAAACTCGGAACTCTTTTTCATTGATGCTGTAGTCATCGTTGAGCGGTACAGATACTGCGGGGAAAATCGTCTTAAATGTAACTTCTTTTGCCATAACACAAAAGCTCCCTTCAAAATATTTTGTTTTATCTTGCATTTATTGGATGGCGTAAATTCTAAAGTATGTGAATATAAATGTCAATTATTTTGCTTAATCTTGCATACTCTTGCATATGTAGTATAATTTCTGACAATTTCATTCATCCCATAAAGGAGCAAGATACTATGAGCACGCTTGAAGATGTCGCGAAATTGGCCAAGTGTAACCCTGCGACCGTCTCAAGGGCATTGAATAACACTTCATACGTTCATCCTGAGACGAAAGCAAGAATTATGGCGGCAGTTGCTGAGCTGAATTATCATCCGAACATAATCGCCCGAAGCATAAGAAAGGGTAAACGTCGTACAATCGGTGTAGTCGTTCCGAATGTGAGACTTTCGATATTTGGGGACATTGCACAGACGATTGATATTGAGGCGAGAAAAGCAGGTTACTCAATATTATTCTGTCATACTAACGATGATCCTGAAGCTGAACGTGAATGCCTTGACAGGTTGCGTTACGGTTTCACTGACGGGATTATTATTGCGGCAACAGGAAAAAATATGAGCTTAATCCGGGACATTCATAATCAGGGAATTGCTGTAGTCCAGATTATAAGAAAGCAGGATAACTCACTCAGCAGTATTGTTAGCGATTACGAGGGCGGGAGTTATGACGCTATGCATTATCTTTACAACAAGGGCTGTCGGAAAATTGGCCTGGTTAATGGTCCTTCACACGGAAGATTTGCATTGAGACCTTACAAGACACGCTACGAAGGTTATAAACGCGCAATAACTGAGCTTGAATTGCCGGAAATTTGCGAGTTCACTAACGGCGTAATTAACGGCTACGAATCCGGGCGGCAATGTATCGAAAAAATGATTGACGATAATCCGGAACTTGACGCTATTATGACGGCAATAGATACTTACGGAATGGCGGCTATGAAAGTCCTGCATGAACGTAATATCAATGTCCCGGAGAAAATAAGGATTGTGAGCTTGACAGGCTGCTTCATCGGAAATTTGCTCGAGAAAACTTTAACGTCATTTGAGCTTCCGGCGGTTGAAATTGGGGAAAATGCCGCGAGAATGGTGATTAAAGAGATTGAGTCGCCGATTGGAGATAAACCCAGCATTCAGCACTTAATGTTTGCCGCGTCATTGTCAGAACGTGAAAGCTCATGAAAAATTGCCTCCCCTGTTTTTGCAGAGGAGGTTAAAATTTTACCAGCTTTGACTTCTCTCTTTAACCCGTCTAACTCTCAAAACTCCTTCAATCTCGCGTAATCTCTCCGTAGTGTCATCAGGCATCTTGTGAGAAATATCAAGCAATGTATAAGCGTATGAGCCTCGCGCCTTATTCAGCAAGTTTTCAATGTTTAAGTTATTGCTTCCGAAGAATGATGTAATTTGTGAAAGCATGTTCGGAATATTTCTATGCAAAATTGCAACTCTCGCTTCAGCCCCGCAAACTCCGGCATTAGTCTCAGGGAAATTCACGGAGTTGATGATATTGCCGTTGTCAAGATAATCTTGTAACTGTTCAGCCGCCATAATCGCGCAATTGTCTTCAGCCTCTTCTGTTGACGCTCCCAAATGAGGAAGGATAATTGCATTTGGCAAATTCGCGCTAATCTTGTTGGGAAAATCTGAGATGTATTTTGCGACTTGTCCGGACTTCAACGCTTCAGTCAAAGCCTCTTCGTCAACGAGTAAATCACGCGCAAAGTTGAGAATTTTCACGCCCCGTTTCATTTTAGCGACAGCTTCGGAGTTTATCATGTGTCGTGTCGAGTCCATCGCAGGAACATGAATTGTTATGAAGTCGCTGGCCGCATAAACTTCTTCGTGAGTGTCAGCGTGCTTAATCATCGGGCTTAACATCCACGCGGATTTTAGCGATAAATACGGGTCATAGCCGAGCACGTTCATTCCGAGTGAGACGGCCGCATTCGCAACACGTACGCCGATTGCTCCCAAGCCTATAACGCCTAAAGTCTTGCCGGAAATTTCATGACCAGCAAAATTTTTCTTGGCTTTTTCAGCGAGTTTCGTAATGTCAGAATTGGCCGAGTTCGTTTTTACCCAGTTAATTCCGCCGAAAATGTCCCGTGAAGCTAATAATAATCCCGCAATAACAAGCTCTTTCACGGAATTTGCGTTTGCTCCGGGAGTGTTGAATACGACAATTCCATTTTCCGAGCATCTATCAATCGGAATGTTATTCACTCCTGCTCCGGCTCTGGCGATCGCGCGTAATCCGTCGGGAAAATTTACGTCCTTCATGTCGGCTGAACGTACAAGAATTCCGGCCGCCTCGTTAATATTCTCAGTGATTGTGTAACCCGTTCGGAATTTATCAAGTCCAACCTGAGCAATATTATTCAGGCAAAAAATTTTACGTTCTTTCGGAGCTAACATGATTACTTCGCATGTCCTTTCTCGAAATCCGCCATGAAATTAACGAGCGCATTAACTCCTTCGATTGGCATTGCGTTATAGAGTGAAGCGCGCATTCCTCCGACCGAACGATGCCCCTTAATGTTGCGCAATCCGGCCTTCTCAGCTCCTGCAACAAATTCCGCGTCAAGCTCTTTACTTCCTGTTACAAATGGGACGTTCATTAATGACCTGTCTTTTTTCTCAACAGTGCCGTGAAAAATTTTTGAGCTGTCAAGATAATCATACAAAACTTTTGCTTTAGCCTGATTGAGTTTATGCATAGCTTCAGTTCCGCCGAGTTTCAACAGCCACTTGAAGACGAGACCGCAAATGTAAATGTTATAGCAAGGTGGAGTGTTGTAGAGCGATTTGTTATCAGCGTGAGTTTTATACTTTAACATTGTCGGTGTGAACGGGAGGACTTCATCGTAAATCAAATCTTCGCGAATAATCACGATCGTAACTCCTGCAGGTCCGACGTTCTTCTGAACTCCGCCCCAGATAATCCCGTATTTGCTCACGTCAACAGGCTCACTCAGGAACATTGAGGAAATATCAGCAACTAAAATTTTTCCTTTAGTGTTCGGAAGAGTTCTAATCGTCGTGCCGTGAACTGTCTCATTCTGGCAAATGTAAACGTAATCGGCGTTCTCCGAAATACTCAAGTCCGACAAATCAGGAATATACGAAAAGTTTTTGTCGGCTGAACTCGCGACCGTGTGAACTTCTCCGTAAATTTTTGCTTCTTGAGCGG
>CALGHA010000202.1 GCA_937915835.1 uncultured Fretibacterium sp.
GATCCTATACTCACTTAGCAGGCGAGCGCCTTCAGCCTCTCGGCCAACCCACCAATAAAACGCGTGCTATGTTACAACTCAGATAAATTCTTGTCAAACGTAATTTATGAAATTCTCACAATCTGCCGCATTCATTCTCTAAATTCATTCTCTAAGTTATAATCTCTTCGCTGTGATAACCCAGGCCAATTTCATACTTATTATATCTCTAAAATAGAACGTGTTATATTTTGTTGATGAGGAAATAGAACGTGTTATATTTTAATGCTGGGATAAAATCTTAATCGCAAGTGAACTTACGGAAAAATACGCTTTAATTGTTATAATATACACTGACATGTCAGCTTGTTATTTGGAGGCCTTAATCAAAAAATGCAGGAAGTCAAAAAAGTAACGACTGAGGTCGGAACTAATGAATGGCAATTAGTCGTGTTCGTTCTCGGCGATCAGTCCTTCGCTATCAACGTCGATAAAACCCGCGAAATTTTACGTTGGCCCGGAGTTCGCTCAATCCCTGACGCTCCAGTAGCTTTAATCGGAATTACTTCTGTCAGAGGTGAAGTTCTCCCAATGGTAGACTTGCGTATATTCTTGGGAATTCCTCCCGTTACTCCGATGGAACAAAGCAAAGTCATTATCGCAGAATTTAACGAGGTAAAACTTGGCTTTGTCGTTGATGCTGTCGAGAGAATTTACAGGATTAAATCCGAAGACTTGGACGCTAGCATGACGGGAAAATATTTAGGCGACTGGATTTTGTACGTCATCAAGCGCGATTCACGAAACGTTTTACTGCTCGATTATGAAGCAATCGTTCAGACCATAAGCCCGCAGTTGGTAATTCAGCACTCAGGAGACCCAAGCAAGGCCGTCTCAATGATGGAAGGTGTCGGACATCCCGGAGATTATCATATTATTGTTGCTGAGGACAGCCCGTTAATCCGTAAGCAGGTTGAAGATGCTTTGATGGCCAGCGGTTTCACTGACTTGCATATTTGTCCTGATGGGAAAGTTGCTTATGACGCTATTGTCGGCGGCGGAGAGAAATGCGATTTGTTAATCACCGACGTTGAGATGCCCAGACTTGACGGATTGACTTTGACACGAAGAATTAAGGAAAATCCGGAGACGAAAAGTATTCCGGTTATAGTCTTCTCGTCGATTATGGCCAATGATATTAAGAATAAGGCAGCATCAGTCGGGGCGAATTATCAGGTTACGAAGCCGGAAATTACTATGCTGGTTGAGTGCGTCGTGAAAGTTATTCGTGAGAAACAGCAGGCTGAAACGGAGGCTTAATGATATTACCATTCTGGAACTCTGAGCTTTACGTTGAAATTTCTTCATGGTTTCCATTTGGGAAAGATTATCAGCCGGTTTCAGTGAACAGATTTTATGACGGGACTTTAGCGAGCATCGCCGGTTCATGTCTTGACTTGGACAGCGAATTTTTCTTTATGGCCTCGCCTTCAATCGGATGTGTCGGGAATTTTCCTCGTGAAAACTTTTTCAAATTCTCGCCGGACAGCATTCTTAATCTCGGTTTCTTAATGATTTTGGGTTTCTCAGAGAAGGTTGAACAGGCTGTAACAATTTCGCTTGCAAAATTAAACTCAGCTCAGGAACTTTTTGCGGGCATTACAGCGTGTTCAATCTGGAGCAATAATATTTACAAGGGAACGGCTAAAGTTATTGCGATTGCCAGTGAGATGCCATTTTTTGACTGCTCGGATTTCTTAAAGGGATTTGCCGGAGTTCTTGAGAGCTTAAAGAAGGTCATGAAGTGTTCGGATTATGCGTATTACGCTGAGAAATTCGGTTATGACAGATTTTTTATTCACTGGGAAAACTCAAAGCCTTACGATTTGCGTATCACTCAGATTATATCTGAACTTGAATATGACGACACTAAAGAAATAGTCGGCGGAAGTCCTAGTATGGATTTTCCTCCGTTTATGGGAATGGTTATGACTAATAGAGACGAAAATTAATGCATGAGAAAATTTCAGGCTTAATGAGTGATAAATATTATTGACTTGTTAGGCTGTTTTTACGGGTAATCTTTCTCAGGGAAATTTTTTACTGTCTGGATAAATTATTTGTCAAGGAAAATGATTTTGGGCAGGAAAATTTTATGTGAATTTTTGTTGCGGAGTTGTAGAAAGGAGAATTAATTATTTTGGCTAAGAGAAAAAAGAAGAATGAACCTGAACTTACAGAAGAAAAATTTGACGTTGAAGCCGGAGCTGATTTTGCAGAAGATGATGAACTTGCTGATGATAAAACTTCCGGAGGCGTTCAAGATTTACTCGACGAAGGACGAGACAGGGGCTATGTTACTAACGATGATATAGAGCATCATATTCCTGTTGAGAATTGGGATGCTGACACTCTCGACAGCATATTTACGAACTTGCAGGAGATGGGAATTGATGTAGTTGACAAGGCCAATATCGGGAAAATTCCGGCACCGACGGACGCACGCGAAGAGTTTATCCCGACGCTCGAAAGTGAAATCGGCAAACTTGACGACATCCCGTTAACTGACCCTGTGAGAATGTATTTGCGTGAAATCGGGAAAGTCTCATTGTTGACGGCATCAGAAGAGGTTGAACTCGCTAAAAAAATGGAAGAAGGCGACGAGGAAGCTAAGAAAAAGTTAATCGACGCGAACTTAAGATTAGTTGTGAGTATCGCGAAAAAATATATCGGTCGTGGAATGTTATTCCTGGACTTAATTCAAGAGGGAAATTTAGGCTTAATCCGAGCTGTTGAGAAATTCGATTATCGACGAGGCTTCAAGTTCAGCACATATGCTACATGGTGGATTAGACAGGCAATAACCCGTGCGATCGCTGACCAAGCAAGGACAATAAGAGTTCCTGTTCATATGGTCGAGACGATTAACAAGATGGTGCGAGTTTCGAGATTACTCGTTCAGGACTTAGGACGTGAGCCGACCGATGAGGAAATTGCGCAGAAGATGAACATTGAGCCGTCTCGTGTTGAGGAAATCCGGAGAATTTCACAGTTACCCGTCTCGCTCGAAACTCCAATCGGTGAAGAAGAGGACAGCCAATTAGGCGATTTCATCGAGGACCACGATTTGCCAAGCCCGGACGAAGCTGCTGCAGGACATTTATTGCACGAACAGATTGAAGAGATGTTGAGCACGCTTTCAGACAGGGAACGTGAGGTTCTGCATTATCGATTTGGACTTGAGGACGGACATTCATACACGCTTGAAGAGGTCGGGAAAAAGTTTAACGTTACACGCGAGAGAATAAGACAGATTGAGGCTAAAGCACTAAGAAAACTACGACAGCCCAGCAAAAGACTAAAAGATTTTCTGGACTAAGGCTATGGCTAATAAATTCGTTAAGATCGTAAAGAATGCACGAAGAGGAGTAAATTTTGCGAAAAATCATCATCTCAGGCTTGTTTATGTAATTCTAACTTTCTTGGGCCTGTTGATGTCTAGTGCTATGCTCGTATGGTGGCAGGAAAAAGGCTTCAAGGGTTCTTACTGGGACGCATTATGGAGTGTAATGTTCACTTTGATTGGTCAAGGAGAATTTGCTTCATATCCTCATACTTTCGGCGGAAAAATTATAGTCTTCCTGTTGTCGATATTCGGTGTAGCTTTGTTCGGTGTAGTCTTTGCTGAGGTAATACAGAGGATTATTAACAGCAAGATAAAAATGATTTTAGGGGAGATGATGGGCATAAATAACTGCAAGTTTGAAGGACATGTGATAATTTGCGGCTGGAACGGAAGAGGTCCTTACTTAATCCGTGAGTTAGTTGCTTCCGGCCGTCAAGTTGCATTAATCGCTAAAGAGAGACCGAGCGATTTACACGGAGATATATTTTTTATTCAGGGCAATCCTTCGGAGCGTGATGCTTTAGTCAGAGCTGGGATTGAGAAGGCTCAAGGTGCAATAATTCTTGGGGACCCGGATTTTGGCAGTGATGATTCACACACGATTTTGACGAGTTTAGCTGTTGAAGCCGCCGCGCCTAATGTCTATACGGTTGTTGAGCTTCAGGATCCTGAAAACGAGAGATACGCGAGATATGCTCATGTCGACGATATTTTATACACAGACAGTTTGATTGCTGACATTGCCGCGATGTGTACGCATAACGAGGGAATTTCGGCATTCATCCGGGATATTTTATCGACGGCTGACGAAGGACACAGCTTTGCTTCGTTCGATGTCCCGGCAGAATATCGTGGTAAGAAAATTTCTGACTTGTTCGAGTATTGCCGAAAAGAAGGAACTTTGCCGATTGGAATATTAACGCCTCCTGATGTTCCGGAAAAAGTCCCCGTGTCTGAATGGATCTCAACGGTTAATCCTGATGATGATAGAGTAATTACGCTTCCGATGAAAGTTGTGTGTATCGTGAAGGATAATTACACTGAGGGAAAATAAATTATAAGGGGAGCAGAAATTCACTCCCCGTTTTTTTTATGCACGCCACATCTCGAATTGCAAAAGTTTATCGGTCATGAAGTCGTCAAGTTTCGATAAAATCATCTCGTTAATCTCGTCAGGAATTCCGTAAAACCCTTCAGCTATTGAACTCGTTATTGCCGTGAGAGTGTCGCTGTCTCCGCTGAGTGAAACAGCTAATCTCGTGCAGTCCTCGAAACTTTCACCCTCAAGAAATGCCGTAATCGCTTCAGGTACAGTTTGCTGGCAGCTTTCAACGTGATAATAATTCGGTCGTATCTCGTCAAGTGTTCGTGTTAAGTCATAATTATATTTCGTTGTGATGTAATCTTTAATTTCCTGTTTGCTCCGGCCAATTCTCGCTAAAAATATTGCCGACGCTGTAGCTTGTGCTCCTTTTATGCCTTCAGGGTGATTATGAGAGACACGAGAGCTGATTTCGGCTAATTTCTCCGTTATTTCCAAGTCATCGAATGCCCACGCAACCGGAGAAACTCTCATTGCTGAACCGTTACCGTAACTGTTATAAGGCATTGGCTTTGACCGAGTGAGCCAGTACATAAATCTTACGCCGTAACCTGCATAAGGATATTTAGCCGCGAACTCACGCATAGACTTTATCAAGTTAGCTTCAAAAATTTCTTCAGTTTTCTCGTTAATATCGCTAAAATCGCCGCGCTTCGGAAAAGTCTTAATTAATGCGTCAGCTACCGCCAATGTCAGAACTGAATCATCGGTGAACATGGAATATTGATTGACTAAAGGGAAATTTTTGCTGTGAGCTGTCTCCCGAAATCTGTCAAACTCGTACGGACTTCCGACGACATCACCGACTATTGCTCCTAACATGTAAAGGGCTTCACTCCTTCAACGGCTTCTGACGGCTCAATACGTTTATCATTATTATCAATGTCGAGCAGGATATATTTATTATTGCCCATTCCAAGCTCCTTCATGTAAGAAAGCTGACGATGACCATGACGGCTCTCTATTCTCTCAACGAGGGCATGACGGAAATTTTCAGGCATAGCATAGACCAAATCGACCGAAGCATTATCAATCGCGAGAATATCAAGTGAAGCGAGAATGCCGACATTCGGAGTTACAACGGGTTCTGCGTAAACTCCTTCACAGTCGCAAGAGACGGACATATTGCGCATGACGTTGATGAACGAGATATGCGGTGCGAAATAATCAACCGTAGCTTTTGCGGACTCCATCATTCTCTCCATAAATTCCTCTTCGATTATGTCCCATTGGTCTGGCTGACCTGGAGTTGTGTGTATCATTGCTTTACCAATTCTGCCGTCAGCACAGCCTATGCCGATATTTTTTGCTGAACCTCCGAAGCCTCCCATTGCGTGGCCTTTGAAGTGTGTTAAGACTAAGAGGGAATTATAGTTCAGCATGTTCACACCGACTGACATATTCGTGAAATATTTTCCGCCTTTGACAGGGATTAAAGCAGTTCCGCGTTCGTCCATAATGTCAACGTTCGCAAATTCTGTCCAGCCGTTAATTTTTAAAGTCTCGCGGTGCTGTTCAGTCGTGTAACGTCCGCCCTCGTAATAAGCGTTAGTCTCTACAATGTGTGAACTTGGGAGTTCCTGAGTGATTAAATCTTTGACCCATTCTCGCGGAATAATATTAGGTCCCTTAGGTTCGCCCGTGTGTAACTTAATCGCGACGTTTCCCGTTAAATGTTCGTTGATACGTGAATAAATCTTGCGAAGTCCTTCGGATGAAAGCTCACGAGTGAAATATACGATTGATTGATTGCCGGTTCTTTCTGAATATGGAATATATTTAGCGCCTGATACCATGATGAATTTTTCCTCCTGTGAAAATTTGCTGAAAGTGTGAAGAATGGCGCGCCTGAGGAGATTCGAACTCCTGACCTTCGGCTCCGGAGGCCGACACTCTATCCGCTGAGCTACAGGCGCAAACGCAAGAGATTATATCACAATAACCCTTGCGCTATTCTGGAAAAATAATTTATCATCGGTTCAGAGTAAAGCCCGTAAACAAACGCTCCTATCGCTAATATTCCCAACGGTAAAAGCATCTGCCTTCCTGGATCTTTCACTCCTGAATTGGCCGTCTTGAAGTCAAAATTTTTGCCGGGCATGATAAAGATTGAGAATATCGAGAAGACATAAAGCACCGTCAACACCGCCGAGATCATTAACATTGCTATTCCCGCATGTCCCAACGGTGAACTTGCCGCGCTCGCTGTTCCTAACTGCCATTTTCCCATGAAGCCTGCTGACGGAGGAAGTCCGCATAAAGCCAAGCCTGAGATTAATAATGCTAATGAAGTCTTCGGCATCCCTAAGCCCAAGCCTCGCATGTCAAAAATATATTCCCGTTTAGTTTGACATAAGACAGCTCCGGCACAGAAGAACAAGTTTATCTTCATCACGGCATGACCGCACATATGAGTTAAGCCTCCGATTAATCCCTCTGGTGTCAGCAATAACACTCCGATTAAGATATATGAAAGTTGACTTATTGTTGAGTATGCAAAACGGCGTTTCAAGTGTTGAGTTGCCAATGCCATTGATGAACCGTAAACTATCGTAATGCATGCCATAACAAAAGCCGCGTATTGTGCCCAAGTTCCTGATAAAGTCTCCGGCTCGTAAACGTACCAAGTCAATCTTATTATCGCGAAAATTCCGGCCTTAACAACAGCTACAGCGTGCAATAATGCCGTTACTGGTGTCGGAGCAACCGAAGCAGAAGGTAACCAGCCGTGAAACGGGAAAATTGCCGCCTTAACTCCGAAGCCTATAAATCCCAAGAACCACGTCCATAATAAAATATTACTCGGCTCATTCGGCCAAACTCCCAAAGTCCCGCCTAATGTGAAAAATTCTCCGCCGCCCTGAGACATCGTATAAGTCAACGCGATAAATGCACATGCTGCTCCTCCGACTGAGTAAATCAAATATTTTCTTCCGGCATATCTCGCGCGTCCGTCCATCTCATGCATAACAAGCGGTAGTGTAGTTAATGTCATGACCTCGTAGAATAAATAAAGTGTTAATAAATTCGACGATAAGGCAATCCCTGCGACGACACCGAAAGTTAAGACGAACCAGCCGAAAAATGAAGTCTCTCTATGTTCATGGCTCATGTACTCGAAAGCATATAAAGTTGTAAGGGGCCATAAGACAGCGATTAACAGCGAGAAGACTATACCGAGACCGTCAAGCCTTAAAGCAAACGCGGCACGTTCGGATAATCTGAAAAGTGTTAAAGTGTTCAATGGCGGATAAATTACGAGCAATATTATTATCAACGAGTTAAACAGGACTGAACACTCAATGAAGATATTACGGGCTTTCTTATCCGGGAAATTTATAGCGGGAATTAATAATGCTGACAACGCAGGAATTAATATCGGCAATAATAATAACTTCTCACTCATTTATATTTTCACCCTTTCTCTGTCCGGATGTTCTCCGCTCCAGCCTAATGGCGGCATGTTCTCAATTCTCATGATGTCTTCACGTGAAAGCGTAATTTTCTCACTGTCAAGATTTTCTTGAAGACGTTCAGAACTCGACGAAGCTCTCGGGATTGGCATAACGTTTTCAGCAAGACAGAAAGCTAAACAAATTTGCGCGGGCGTTGCGTGATATTTTCCGGCCAATTCAAGAATTAATTCATCGTTGAAAACTCTTCCGCGTGCTAATGGGCTCCAGGCTTGAAGCAGAATATTTTTCTCCTGATAATATTTCATCGCAAATGCTTGTGTATGTCCGGCGTGAAACTCCAATTGAGCGATTGACGGCGTAACTTTGCAAATCTTCATAATCTCCTCAGTGTGATACGGAAGAAAGTTGCTCAGTCCTAACGCTCGAATTTTTCCTTGTGAATAAATTTCTTCCAGAGCCTGCCAAGTTTCAACGTTCAAGCCTTTTTGCGGCCAATGAATGAAATATATATCAACGTAATCCGTCTTTAAGTTCTCAAGAGTTTTCGCAAAAGCCGAGTTCACATTTTCTTTGCCCATGTCATCTTTCCATAGCTTTGAGGCGATTATGAAATTTTCACGAGGAATTTCTGAACTCGATATTGCTTGTGCGATTACGTTTTCATTGCCGTATTTTGAGGCCGTATCTAAATATCTGCATCCGGCATGAATGGCTTGTGTGATTGCGTCAAGTCCTGCCTTGTAAGTTCCGATACCAATTGCAGGGAGCTTAAGGCCGTTATTCAGCGTAAAAGTTTTCATGAATAATTCCCCCTTTTATGCTTAAAATGAATAGCAAATTGTGTGTAATTTTTCAAGGGATTTTACATGAAATTTTTCACATTGATTTGACAGATTTAATTTTGAGGTATAAAATTTCGGCTCAAATCAATTCAGTAACTTTTTTCAGATAAACGACTTTTCGGATTTACCTTTCAGAATACAACAGCCGGTTGAGCTGAAACAAACCCAGCCGGCTTGAAACCTTCCATTTATAGCTTATTTGTTCAGATATGCTTGAACTCTTTCTTTTACGTGTGAACCGTCTGCGAGGCCTTTAGTCTGGGACATTACAGCCTTCATGAGTTTTCCCATATCTTTAGGCGACGAGGCGTTAATTTCCTGAGCTGACTTCGCGATAATCTCATCAAGTTTTTCATCGCTTAACTGTGCGGGTAAATACGGCTCAAGAATTTTTATCTCGGCGAGTTCAGCTTCGGCACGGTCAATTGCTCCTCCAGCTTTGTATTGTTCTGCGGATTCTTTGCGCTGTTTGATTAGGCGGCGGATTACAGCGTTAACATCATCATCAGTAATCTCGTAGCTTCGTCCTTTGTCGGCCTGTAATTTCTGAAGTTCTGATTTAAGCATTCTTAACGTCGAGAGTTTAGGTTCAGAACGTTCCTTCATGGCTTGGGTTAAATCGTGAGTGATTGTTTGTGTTAATGACATGAAAATAATTCCTCTTTCCATAATAAACAGGGGAGCTTTTGCGCCCCCCATAACAAGCTAAAAGTTAGCTCGGATTTCTCCTGCGCATTGACTTACGTTTACGAGCAGCCTCAGCACGCTTAATCTTCTTAGCATCGCTGGGTTTCTCGTAATGTTCACGCCGTCTAGCTTCTCTGAGTGTTCCCACTCTTGCAACTTCACGTCTGAAACGTTTCAAAGTATCTTCGAGTGATTCGCCGTCTTTACGAGTAACCGTGGTCATATGACATCAACCCTCCCTTCAGGTCAAAAAAAGCAATACGCCTAGCCTGGAGGCCAAGCGAGATTACGTCCTCCCAGTAAATGAAAATGAAGATGCTCCACCGTCTGACCACCAGCAACACCAGTGTTCACGACAACCCGATAACCTTCATTAAGCCCAAGTTTCTTTGCTAAGTCCACGCAACAGCGCATTAGCTCAGACACCAAAGCAAAATCGTTTACTTGGTCAAGGCTCTTCACATGTTCCTTCGGTACTACTAGAACATGTACAGGAGAACAAGGATTTATATCGCTGAAAGCAACAATTTTATCATCTTGATAAACAATATCTGAGGGCATTTCCCCAGAGGCAATGTTACAGAAAATACAGTTATTCACGTTTTTAATGCTCCTTTCTGGTCATTAGGTGAATACGTAATTCTATAACAATTTAGCAGTCTAAACAATCAAGGAAAAATTGAGACAGGTATGTATGCATATTATGCACTGTCATTGAATGAGTAAAGGAGCTTTTAATCATGATAAATACTAAGTCTACGAAAAAAATTGATTACGCAGCATTAATCCGAGCAATTAAGTCCAGTATCACAGTAACAGAATACTGCAATAACGTCTTAGGCATGAACGTCATCGAAGGTGTTCGTTGCGTGCCCACTTATCGAAATGGTTATAATCCCACTGAATTTATTTCTTACGGTGATAGTTATACTGACTGGGGATTTCCAGGAGGTAAACGACATTACTGCGACGTTATCCAGTTATGCGCTGACGCTAGGCATAATGGCTCTCGAAGTGAAGCTATCTACGAATTGGCCCGCTCTCATATCAATGCTGAACGATTAAGTATTATCATGAATGACAGTGTCACTTGGGAACAGCATATAACCACACTCGAACGCAAAATAAATTACTGGCATTCACAATTAAGACCAGAAGACCGAGAGTATTTACATTCGCGACGTATAACCGATGAAACGATAGAACGCTTAAAAATAGGTTACTGCGCTTCAACAAAACGGCTCATTACTCCTTACTGGCATAATGGGCATGTAGTGTATTACTCCGGCCGCGATGTCACAGGCGAGTGGAAAGTCAACAAAGCTCATGGCAAATATACCAAAATGGGCATATATCACTTTTACGTAGAAAATATACCCTTCGGCTTGCATACTTTAGAACCCGAGCACAGAGCTTTATTCCCGAAAAATTACACAACCAGCGACGAACGCTCATTCCCTTACGAAGATATACTCTGTGTTCTAGAAGGTCAGGTTGACGCTATGAGCTTCGAACAAGAGGGCTTTCAAGTGTGTTCACCAGTCGGAGGGTACTTTAATGAAATGCAAATGCCTTACTTCTTGAGCATAGCGCGCAAAATAGGAAAAGTATACGTATGCTTCGATAACGACGGTGCTGGTACGGGCTTCCAACTCAAAATGGCTCAGCAATTGTTTCAAGCAAAAATCCCGTTTGTGGGCTGTATTGTCCCTAAAAAAATTCCTGGCATGACACCGAAGGCCGAAGGTCAAGCAGTTTTCACAAACGGTTCTAATATAGTCGCAGGGGTTAATTCTTCTTGGTTGGCTGGGAGGATTAACTCCGGCGACATTATTTCTGATTATCGAGGCAATATCTTCGTAATCGATAAAGTAGTCAATGACAGCTCCATAATCTTAAAGACGAACTACGACGGAAATACCGGCTTAAGTCCCTACGAAATTACGCAGTATATTAAAGACGTAAGCGATTACTACACAGCCGGCGGCAATCTTGCTGACTTGGTCGTAAACGCAGAAGACGGAATTATTGCGCTTGCTCGATTAATCGGAGATGACTACAAAAAGTTAAAGAACTTCATCAAGGAATGCGCACGTACGGTATCAAAGAGTGACATGTTAAACCTTCTGGAGCAGTGCAAGGGGATTAGTCAATCAATCAAGGCGGCGTTGCTCAAAGAGGCCTTAAGAATACCGACCGAGTACGACATAGTGAAAGAAATCAACGGTTACACCGACGAGAACGGGAAGAAATATCCAGCGCAATACATGTTGAAGTATATCGAGAACGACGGCTTTTACGAATATGAGCACGGGTGCTGGGTAAAAAAACCAGACAGCAAAATCAAAAATTACATCGCGAAAGTCTTAGGAATATATCAACGTTCAGACAGAATTAACGGAGCGTTCAACCTGCTAAAGCTTGTATGCACTGTTGACCTTCCTAATATTAACCTGTCAAATTTTTTTAACCGTCAGCCTGTAGTGAATTTCATGAACGGGATTTTAGACTTGTCGGCACCAGACGAGACGATAAAGGATTTATTGCCTCATAAGCCCGAGTATTTATCAAGCCTTCAGGTCAGCCAAATGTATAATAGAGATGCTAAATGTCCTAAAATCTTAAAATTTTTATGGGACGTCTTATATTACAAAAACGATGAAATAACGCGTCAAAAATTAGACTTGCTTCAAGAATATTTAGCATACCCATTATTCCCGACAAATCCAATTCACAAAATGCTGTTCTTGCTCGGCGACGGCCGTAACGGTAAAGGGACTGTGCTTGAATTGGCCAGAGCATTATACGGAGACGCATGCGTGAGTTTCGTAAACCCTGCGAAATTTAATCAGCCGTTCGAAGCGATATATCTCAAAGATAGTATGTTGAATATCTGCTTTGACGCGGAGAAAGATTTTTCGGCCTCTCAGGAAATAATCAAGCAGGTAGTAGCCGGCGAGAGCATAATGGCCTGTTACAAGTTCCAGAATAATATACACTTTACGCCTCGCGCGAAACTAATGACAGCATGCAACAACTTCGTAAAAGTCAACGATTTATCACGTGGATTTTTATCGAGATGTTTATTCATGAATTTTCATCAGAGCTATGAGGGGCGCGAAAATTTCAACTTGCTAAACGAGCTCAAAAAGGAATTACCTGGCTTTTTCAACTGGGTATTAGAAGGATATATGCGGCTTCGTAAGAGGATAGCAGAGGGAAAGGGTTTCACGATACCTGAAGAACATTACGAGACAATGATATCTTATGAGGAGCATACATCGCCGCTTTACATGTTCTATAACGAGAAGTTGAGCGACTTAATCAACATCCAGAAAGAGAACTATGATTTACACGTAATGACTACACGCTTCGTTTACAGTGAGTATATGACGTGGGCAAATGCGAATGGTTACAAGGTCATGAACCGAGGAAGTTTCACGCATGAGTTCAAGAAAATTCTGCGACAGAAGCACCCTGAAATGTTTAAAGCATTAGGCCTTGCGATGACCAGGAAGGTAAACGGCGTCGATGAATATGACTTTACAATCATTGAGAATATACCCTCCTCAAATAATATAGAGACTGCCAATGAGTGTGAGAAGGACGAAAAAACTCCTGAAGAAGTGAAGGAAGCCGGAGTAACCGCCCCGAATATTGCTCCGGCCAATTCACCAGCACCAGATTATACGCAAGGAACATTTACGGCCGAACAAATTATCAGCGACGCAAAAGCCGGAAAATGCACGATGTCAACGTTTTTAGTCAAGAACAATAAGGGCATAGATGAGTTCAAGCCGCCTGTAAAGACCAAGAAAGAGGCAGTTGACTTGTTAATGTTCTTCACACAAAATGAGCTGAACAGCGACTATGAACCGATTAAAGATGATAATATGCCTCACATGGTTGAATGCATAATGCACGCGCAACCGCTCGGAAGTTCTGAGTTTCACGGCGAAAGTTTCACCGAAATAGAAAAGGGCGTTATCCTTAGAGAAGTCAAAGCCCTGCTAAAAATGAAGTACGACGATATACCTTCAGACGAGGGACAACGCGAATGGTTAATCTGGCAAAAAGCTCAGAGGAAATATGCGACAATCGAAAAGGCCGTTCAAGTGTACATAAACTTTGTAGAAGGAAAAAGACGCGACGAGAACTTCATAACTAAAAAGTTAAAAGGACCTCACGCACCATTAGAGTGGCATAAATAAACTCTTTTTGTCATACAATAAAGCTTCCTTTCTTATTTGCTAAGTGTTAGGAATAAACCCTTGAGTGAACCTCAGGGGTAATTCCTATGCATGGTGATAAAATTTTTAGCTGGTAAATTCAATTATAACGCAGAAGGTTTTAACTTCATGAAACAACGCGACGACTGGAAACGAGCCGAATACTTGATGTATAACTACACGAAACACTTGACGCTAATCGAATTACTCAGCTATGAATACCAAATACTAAACGCCGCCGGTGATGTCAAAGCGCAATCGTACAATGAACACTACGGTCGACATACTCGAGACCCTGTTGCAGAATACAATGACAAACTCGACAAGATTATGACCAGAATAGCCAAGCTAAAAATGAAGGTTCAGCCAGTAACTTCACTTATCAATGAGCTGACAAATCCATATGCATTGGACCCTGAACTATACGCCAGTCTTCACGCAGTATTAATCTATATATACTTTGGACATAACACGATAGGTGAGACAGCAGAATACCTAAAATTAAGTCGAAGTTCAATCTACCGACGAAAGCGCCACTTAGTAAAAATGCTTATCTCAAATGACACACAAAAGCACAATATGTGATATAATTACCGATGATTAAAAGCAAACTTGAACCACGACAAATATCACAGCAGTGCTAGATGCCAGATAACATTTAGCACTTTTATTATGAACGAGAGAAACAAAAGGTACTGGGAACGGGGGGTACGAGCGCTTCCGCGGCAAAGAGGAAAGCCCGAGTTTCAACTAGAGACAGAAAAAAACGAAATCGAACCCCAAAAAACGCCGAAAAAGTACCAAAAAACCCACAAATAGAGACTAATAAAGACATGAGCAAAGCACAAATCAGTTCAGAACTTCTTGACGAATTAACCCGCACGAAAATCCGAGTGAACATAGCGAATGCCGAAAAAAACGAGCTCAAGAACGCAGTAACGCGAGGAGAATTAATCACGGTTGAAGCTGTCAATAAGAAATGGGCGGAAGACGTAAGTAACGTAAAAGCGAAACTATTAGCGATACCGACCAAGTTAACGCCGATATTATCAAATCAGGTATTAACAGCGCAGGACGTGAATAAAATTTTGACTGAAGCGATATATGAGGCATTGACCGAGTTATCAGAGGAATATAAAGCATAATGAACAACTCCGAAATCTGGTTACCGCCGCCGGACTTAACCATAACGGACTGGGCTGATAATTACCGGCGAATACCTCCGGAGGCCTCATCGGAGCCAGGAATATGGAAGACATCTCGAGCACCGTATCAACGCGAAATGATGAACGCAATTAGTGATGACCGGTACGAAAGAATTGTCATGATGACAGCCGCGCAAATCGGAAAAACGGAAATTATTTTAAACACGCTAGGTTATTACATAGACAAGGAGCCTTCTCCGATATTATTAATCAATCCGACGCTGGAAATGGGAGAAAGTTTCAGCAAGGACAGACTTGCACCAATGATACGCGATACTCCGTGCCTTCAAGGTAAAATCAAGGACCCACGAACACGCGACAGCGGAAATACATTACTGCATAAGAAATTTCCAGGAGGCCATATCACAATAGCCGGTTCGAACTCACCAGCAAGTTTAGCGTCAAGGCCGATAAGAATATTATTATGCGATGAGGTTGACAGATACCCTTTCAGCGCAGGAACTGAAGGCGACCCGTTAAGTCTAGCGATGAAACGAACAGCTAATTTCTGGAACCGAAAAATCGTAATGGTATCAACACCGACGCTCAAAGGAGCTTCACGGATTGAGAAGGCCTACGAAAATTCCACACAGGAAGAATGGCAAATCCCATGTCCAAATTGTAATCACTATCAGGCGTTAAGCTGGAGCAATATCAAGTATCGCGGATTAACTGAGCCGTTAATGAGGTGTGAACATTGCGGGAAAGATTTCAGCGAACTCGACTGGAAGAAAAATCAAGCACTCGGCCAATGGAAAGCTAATAATCCTGGCAAACCAACGCGCGGCTTTCACGTCAATGCGTTTGCTTCACCGTGGGTCTCATGGAAAAGTTTATGCGAGAGTTACGACGAGGCTGAGAAAATCGGACCTGAAAACGTCAAAGTCTGGATTAATACCGTGTTAGGAGTTCCCTACGAAGATAAATCCGATGAAGTAGACGTTCATAGTTTGGAGGCTCACAGAATAGAATACGGAGCCGAATTGCCTGATGAAGTATTGTTGCTGACCTGCGGAATTGATACTCAAGATGACAGGTTAGAGCTTGAAGTTCTCGGCTGGGGTTTAAGCAATAAGACATGGGGGATTGAGTATAAAGTGATATACGGTTCTCCAGAAGATAATACGACGTGGCAAGCTCTGGACGAATATTTAAGCAAGACGTGGCATTACTCCGACGGTACAGGATTAGGCTTAAGCATAACATGTATCGACAGCGCAGGGCATTACACGGACGAAGTATATAAATTCTGCAAATCAAGATTACGCAAAAGGATATTCCCTATAATCGGGCGAGGAGCCTACGGTAAACCTGCAGTATCAAATCCCAGTCGCAATAATCGCTATCGCATTCCACTTTTCACGCTCGGTGTAAGCACGATTAAGGGCGTTCTTTTTGGACGATTAGCCGTTGAAAAACATACGCCAGGATATTGCTATTTTCCTGCTGATATACGCGGCTATGATGAGATATACTTCAAGGGATTAATGAGCGAAAGAATGTTAATCAAGCGCGACAAAGGTCAGACCAAAATAACGTGGGAAGCAGTCCCGCATGCGAGGAATGAGCCGTTAGATTGTCGAGTTTACGCAATGGGAGCATTCGAGATATTAAATCCAGACATGACCAAGAAAGCCAAAAAGCACGGAGGAAAAAGCAATGAGGCTCCAAACGAGCGCACCAATCAGCCAGAACACAAACGAGTGAAGAGGAAAATAACGTTTCTAAATCGAGGAATGAGACTATGAAATGATAGACCGACGAAAATTAATAGAAGCGAGATTATACGAATACAACCAAGCTTTGAGAGCGATATTAACCGGACAAAGCTACAAGATGGGAGATGTCGAATTAACTCGCGCGAGCCTGAAGACTGTACAAAGTGAGATAGCGAGATTAGAGAACGCATTAATCAAGGCGACGCAGACTTTGAAACGAATGAGACTGCGATATGTTGTGCCAATGGACGGGGTGAATAAACGATGTCAGAGAAAGTTGCTGTGAAGAAACGCAAAATCACGAACTCCGGTTATTCCCATCACGGAGCCAGTCGCAATAAGCCGTCGTTAATGCAATGGATAAGTTCAAGCAAAAGTCCTCATGAGGATATATCGCAGAACGTAAAATTATTGCGAGAACGTTCACGAGATTTATACGCGGGCGGAGGTCCCTTAGGGCGAGGAGCGATTGACCGATTAGCATTGAACTCGATAGGGTCAGGGTTAAAGTTGAACGTAAGAATAGACGGTGAACTATTAGGATTTACGGACGAGGCTGAAGCGCGGAAATGGTCTGCGAAAGTGGAAGCCGAGTTTGATTACTGGGCCAGTTCCAAAAATGCGAGTTACACCGGCGAATTTAATTTTTACGAGTTACAGGCATTAGCTTTCAAGGCAATATTGCTAGACGGTGAATGTTTAGCATTACTGACCGACGCAAAAACGAGTTCGAATTACGACTTATCCGTAATGTTAATCGAAGCCGACAGGTTACAGACGCCGACATTTTTATACGGAAGCAAGATGATAGACGAGGGAGTTGAACTCGACGAGACGGGGCGACCAATAGCCTATTACATAGCGAATAGAAATCCCTACGCAGAACTGCCAAATCAACCGTTGATAAAATTTACGCGAATACCTGTAAACGGAGAAAACTCCGGCCGTCGAAATCTCCTTCACCTGTTCAATCCAGAAAGAATAAATCAGCATAGAGGCGTCCCGTTTTTATCGCCAGTAATCGAGAGCTTAAAGCAACTAGGACGTTACACCGACGCTGAGTTAATGGCCGCTGTAATCGGAGGAATGTACGCATTATTTTTTGAGCATGAGCCACGCGAAAGTGATAGTCTAATGGAAGAAGATTATGCGAGCGAGGAAGGTTACGGAGAAGTTCCCGGCCTCGAAGGAATAAGCCTAGCGCAAATGAACGGTGCCATAATGGACTTACCTGAAGGTGTGAAGCCGTCGAGTGTTGCTCCTAACAGGCCTAATTCGAGTTTTCAAGCGTTTGTAGAAGCACTTGTGAGACAAATCGGAGGCTGTTTAGGCATTCCCAGTGAGTTATTATTTCTGCACTTCACGGCGAGTTATTCAGCTTCACGAGGGGCATTATTAGAGGCGTGGAAATTATTTAGATATTGGCGTGAATGGTTCAGCGTAAATTTCTGTCAGCCAGTCTACGAAGAATTTTTTACGGAGGCCGTCTTAAAGGGTAAAATTAGCGCGCCTGGATATTTTTCCGACGACATGAGACGAAAACTTTTCACATGGGCTTCATGGACCGGACCAAGTCAAGGGCAATTAGACCCTGTGAAAGAAGTGAACGCGTCAATACTGAGAGTAGAAAACGGCTTCAGCACGTATCAGCGAGAGACAGGAGAATTAACAGGCGAGGATTTTGACTTGAACGTAAAGGCCTTAATGAGGGAACGAGAAATTTTGAGGCAAGTACAGCCATTAGACCAGCAAGGAGCGAGCGACTAAATGTACAACGTAAAGATAGAGGACAATCAAGCAGAGATATATTTATACTCAGCAATATTAGGAGCGGAATACGGCTTAACGGTAAGTGATGTAATCGAGCGATTAAACGCATACACAGGAAAGACGATAACGCTTCATATTAACTCAGAGGGAGGCGATGTGTTTGAAGCACAAGGCATGTATGCATATCTGAGAAATCACAAAGCGAAAGTTCACGTATACATAGACGGTTTATGTGCTTCATCGGCGGGAATAGTGGCACTGTCAGGCGATAAAATTTTCATGAGGGAAAACGCGCTTTTCATGATGCATAATCCTTCCGGAGCTGTTTACGGAGAAAGCGAGGACATGAGGAAATTAGCTGATATACTCGATAAAATTCGTGACAGCATAGCGATACTTTACGAGCAAAAAATGGCACTTGAGCATGAAAAAGTACTCGACATGATGAAAGCTGAGACATGGTTAACCGCGCAAGAGGCCTATGATATGAACTTAGTAGACGAGATAATACCTGCTTTGAAAGTGAAGAATGAGAGCAAGGATTATCAAGCAGGAGTGAAGGCAGAACGCGAGAGATTACAAGCGCTTGATGACATAATAGCACCAGGGCGAGAAGCCTTAATCGAGGACGCGAAATATACGAGTTTCAAGACAGTGAACGACATAGCATTAGAGTTATTGAAGTCCGATGCGAGGCACAAAGACGCTGTAAAAATCACGCCGAACATAAAGAACGCAGACGCAAGCATAGACGATATAAGGCATGTTAGCGAATTAATCAACAGAATGAGAGGATATTAAAGATGTCAGACGAAGTAACGAGCAAAGCGAAAGTATTAAGTGTACGCACATTATGGAGTGCAGAGGAAACGACAGAACCTGATAATCTCGGTGAAGGCGAGGCCTATGTAGTCAAATTATACACAGGAAATTTCAAGCGCGGCATGTTAATAATTCCAGGCCCTGAAGGATTTTTTATTCCAGCGTCGAGGTCAGGAGTAATGGACGCGGACGAGTTTGGTGTGTTAGCTGAGGATTTAGGGCTTGAGATAGACCCAACGGTCGAAGGTAGTGAAGTCGAAGAATACACGACGGCGATAGCGTATTTTAGTGGTCAGCTGAACGGCGACGCAATAATATTCCCGTATGAGACAGACGAGGATAATCACGACGAATTACTATCAGAATTGGCCGATAAGTTCAGGAAACAGGGCTTAAGAATATTATAGAGTGGGAGTGAGACAATGAATTATTTTGAGCCGAAATTTTTACAGGGAGTAATTGAGAAAGCATTACCCTTAAGGTTATTTTTCCGTACGAGATTTTTCAACGAGCAAGTGACATTTCCGACGCGACAAGTCAGCTTTGAGTTCATGAAAAATTCCCGTCGACTAATGCCCTATGCAAAAGGAGGAAAAATCAGCGTTCCTGTAGCAAGTGAAGGATATAGCTTACGGACATATGAGCCGCCGTTAATCTCAGGTTATAAGTCAATCACTGAAGCGACGTTAGAGCAAAAATTATTTGGTGAGGAGCCATATAACTCTGGGTTAACGCCAGCAGAACGTGAACAGAGATTAATAGCCCGTTACATGATGGAACTTCAAGATATGATATATCGCAAGGAAGAGTACATGTGTGCTCGCATAAAGCAGGACGGAAAATTGACGATAAGCGAGAATGATTTTAACGCTGAAGTCGATTACGGATTTACGAACATCGAGAGCATAAAGACGGCGGATAAATGGAATGCCAATGCTGATATACTCGGCCAATTGCAGGAGAAAGCTAATGACCTGCGAAAAGACGGCGTAAACCCTGACATGCTGATACTTGGTTCGAAAGCTTCACAAGCCTTCTTGAAGAATGAAGAAGTCTTAAAGCTCCGACATGATTTTCTATTAGATGTACATGCTCCGTTGCCTAATGAGCTTGAAAACGGCTTGAACTATTTATGCCAAATCCGAGCACCGGGGTTATTCCTGAATGTCTATGAGTATCTCGAGTATTATCGCGACGACGCTACAGGAGAAGCCTTGCCATTAATCGACGAAAGCACGGCCATTCTTCAATCATCGCAGGAAAAGAACATGATGTTATACGGAGCTATCACGTACATAGACGACAACGATAATCGAGTTACGGCCATGCGAGAATATGTTCCCTATGTATTGACGATAAAAGAGAGCGCGGAAAAACGCTTAATAGTGAGTTCAAAGCCCTTACCATTGCCGGCGGATATAGACGCATGGTCGGTTATGAAGAACGTAATCTAACAAAAAAATTTCAAAGTTGCTAGAAAAAAGGATAACGGGAAAATGAGTAATCATCAACATTCGCATGTACAGGGATTTGATATAGCTCATGAATTAAGTAAAATCTACGGAGAAAATAACACGTTCAAGTTACAGCGAGAAAAGGATTTAGCGTGCTATTTTAATTTATTCGAGTTTGCAGAGTATCATGATATAGACGGCAAAAAGTTTTTAGGAGTATTTACGACGGACACTCGCGCGCAAAAGTTCAGTGTATCGCCGTTCTCGCAGGATAAAATTATGGGTGTGTCGAAGTCTCACGGGATTTTATTTTTACGGTGTGAGGACATCGATAATGTTTATGCTGAACAGCCGATAAAACTCGACGGCCGTCTTTACCAGATTGACGACGCTGTGAAGCTTGGTAATGTCATTTGGCGAATATCACTCAGTGCTAATGTGAGCTAAAATATTGCGGGGTGATTTTATCATGGAAGAGAAAGTTGCAAATTTAATCAAAGAGTTAAAGGCATTACCAATTCACATTGAGATAATTGAAGACGACGGCGGAGTAATGACGCTGGCGATAGAGTTTCCTGAAGCATTCGAATACGCGAAGACCTTAGACGCGAGCAAAAAAGCCCTTGTACACTCAATGAAAGGTTGGGCGGAAGCGTTAAGCAGTGAGTTCAACCGATGGAAAAAGGGGCGAGATAATGAAATTCCTTACCTGTTAAAAATCCTTGTGAGCTCCGAAGAGGAATTATTATCATGCCTAAAATAAAGCAAGTCAGGAAATATTTACGTAATCATGGCTGGGTTTTATTCAAGAATACGGACCATGAACATTATCGATTAATGCTTGCTGATGGGACATATATTTATACAAAGCTGTCACATGGCTACGGAGATATTCCCGCTAATATCTGGACGCAGATGAAGAAGCAAATGCGTATCACTCAGGAAGAATTTAACGCAGGGATTTAATCATGTTAAGCATAAAGATAAACGAGCAGGATTTAGCGAGAGCGAAAAGTCTATTAGCGCATATACCGAAGGCCTATAAACAAGCAGTAAATTTAGCCTTATCACGAACGTTAGAAGCAATGAGGACTGAGGCAATAAAGAAGACGACCGAGCAATATCAAGTCAAAGCGTCGACAGTCCGAAAAACAATGAAGCTCAACAAATCTCAGCAACAATTAATCTCACGAGGACCGCGCTTAAAGATAACGGATTATAAATTCCGGCCAATTCGACCGAGAGCAAAAAATTACACCGGAGCTGTCAGAGCCGGAGGCTTAAAGAGATTTCCCGGAGCATTCTTTATCAAGTTAGGTTCAGCAGGAAAATCATATCCGTATATTCGAGTGGGTAAAAAACGCTGGGACATTAAAGCTATATTCTCGCCGGCAATACCGCAAATTCTGCAAAACCCTGAAACTCTTTCCTCAATGGAAGAACGAGCCGGAGAAGTCTTTTCACAGAGATTAAATCACGAAGTCATGAGAGCTCTCGGAGTTTTCGCGAAATGATAAATTTTTACGTAAGGAGTGTTAAGTAACTTGATAGCTGTAAATCTCTTAGACGCTGTAATAAACGAGATGAGAGAATTATTTTCAGATTACACGTTGCCTAATAAAAACGGAGTACTTCAGAAAGTCAAAATTTTTGCGCAGTATGTACCGTTGCCACAAAGCATTACTCTCACGAATAAAGCGATAGGCTTGAAGAATTACGACGAAGATGATTATGAAGCGAATTTTCCATGTATCATAGTCAGGTACGATAGTAGCATAGACAATGAGGAACGCCGGCTTGAAATGACAACTCATAACGTGAATATAATGTTTGGTGTCTATAGTGAAGAAAGAGAGTGCCAGGCATGGCGAGACGTTATGAACATGATAGACATTGTCAGGACAAAATTTTTGACCTATCGAATACTCGAAAATCGCTATAGATTAAATATGCCCGTGAAGTCGCAATTCTTAGACGCTGATACTTGGCCTGTGTATTTTGGTCTAATGAACTTAGTATTTGAGAGTGGACGAGCAACACAACCTGCAATGTTTGTTCATAGACGCAGAAAGGAGTAAAAATTAATCATGGCTGATGAAAATTTCGAGGACGAAATAATTTACTCAGAGCCAGAAAGCAAAAAAGACGACGTGCCTTTAATGTACGTTGGTCCGAATATTCATAAACTAGGGATTGAGAAATACACGATTTACAGGGGTGAATTGCCGCCGTCGGTTGAACTGGCTATTGATAAGATACCCGAGATTATTCACATGTTAATCCCTGTTGATGAGTTAATGAAGTTCACGAGGAATTTATTATTGCCGTCAAGTCCTGAAAGGAAGTACACAAAAATTATTCAGGATAAGGCGAGGGAATTATAAAAATTTAATAAGGAGAGTGGTAGATTATGGCATTCCGACATGGAGTGTACAAGAGCGAAGTGCCGACCAGTTTATTATCACCGGCACAACTGAACGGGGGCCTTCCGGTAATAGTTGGAACGGCTCCTATTTTTATGGCTGATAGTACGTGCATTAATAAGCCTGTTTTGTGCTATACGTATCAAGAGGCTGTTGAAGCATTAGGATTTTCGCGTGAATGGGAGCATTGGACGATAAGCGAGTTCATGTATTCGCAATTTGCGCTTTTTGGGATGGGACCATGCGTGTTAATAAACGTATTCGACCCTAGCAAGCATAAAGAAAAGTTGCCCCTTCAAGAATTCGCGGTTCAAGAAAGGGCAGTGGAACTTGGTCAGAACGTTATATCTATTGAATTCGAAACCGACAAAAATTATAGCAAAAATACCGATTACTTTTTAGAGTATGATGAATTAGGCGTTTTGCACATGACTTTAGCCGGTCAATTAGCAAACGTCTCATCTATAAAAATTTCTCTCACGAAGGCAAAACCAGAAAACGTAACGGCTTATGACATAATCGGAGGAATTACGACAGCGGGAAATGCTACGGGGCTTGAACTTGTCGGAGAAGTTTACCCTAAGTTTGGACTTGTCCCGGGCATTATCGGTGCTCCAGGCTTCAGCGAAAATCCAACCGTTGCGGCGGTAATGCGTGCGAAAGCCAGCAACATTAACGGTATATTCACGTGCATTAGCGTTGTCGATGTCCCGTCAAGCGTCAAGAAGTATTCAGACGTTCCAAGCTGGAAGAATAGCAATAATTACGTCTCTACAAGGGAAATTGCTTGCTGGCCGAAAATTAAATTAGGCGACGACGTTTATCACTTAAGCACTCAGTTAATCGGTCTGATGAACTCCGTAGATTTTGGCAATGATGATATTCCTTACGCTTCACCGTCAAATCACATGCTCCAGATGAACGGTTGCATTAACGACGACGGCGATGAAATTAATTTAGGTTTGGAACAGGCCAATTATCTTAACTCGCAAGGTATTGTTACGGCGTTGAACTTTGCAGGCGGCTGGAAAGCGTGGGGAAATCGTCTCGGCTCTTATCCGACGAATACGGACCCTAAGGATAATTTTATTCCAGTCAGACGCATGTTCGATTACGTCGGCAATACTTTCATTCTCACTTTCTGGCAAAAACTCGACGCTCCTGTCACAGTGCGCTTAATCCGTACGATTATTGACAGCTTTAACATGTACTTGAACGGCTTGACTGCTCGTGAAGTAATTTTAGGCGGGCGCATTGAGTTCAAAGAGAGTGAGAATGTTCTTACGGACCTTATGAACGGAGAACTGAAGTTCCATATTTACTTAACTCCGCCGGTACCTGCAGAAGTGATTGAGGGTATTCTCGAGTTTGACCCGGAATATCTTACGACACTTTTTGAGGCCATGAGATAAGGAGGGAATTATTAATGAGTATCATTCCAGAGAAAAGCAATAATTTCCGCGTTTATCTTGACGGTTCGACATTACTCGGTATCGCTGAAGGGAATTTTCCAAACGGCGAGTTAATGACCTCCGAAGTTAAAGGTGCAGGCATTGCCGGAGTAATCGACAGTCCGACGCTTGGACATATGAACTCTATCACTTGCGAGTTTAATTGGAGGAACGTTACTGAAAGTTTCGTTGAGCTTATACAGCCTGGTGCTCATAGCTTGGATTTATACGCAGAACATCAGGACTTTGACGCAGGACGAGGCGAGTATAAGACGAGAAGCATTCACGTGTTCATGAAGGCCATTACCAAGCAATATGATATCGGCAAGCTTGTTGTCGGTGAAAGTTCTGAGACACAGACTACTCATGAAGTCTATTACATGAAGCTTTATATCGACGGTAAAGAAAAAATTGAGCTTGATAAATATAATTTCGTGTATAAGATTAACGGCTACGATTACCTTCAGAATACGCGTAAGAATTTAGGCATGTACTAAAGCCTGTGCTATAATCCTTACATCATTCAGGAAGGGGACAAGTTTTTAGCATGATAATTAAGTTGACGAAAAAAATTTATCATGAAGACCACGAATACGAAGAGTTAAATTTGAACCTGGAAGGCTTAAATTGCTTTGACCTGTTACAGGTTGAAGATTTAGGCAGAACGCTCGACAAGGATAGGTTCCAGTTATGGGGCACAAGGCACATCATGTTATTAGCCGCTCGAGCCGCCGGAGTTCAGTTCACAGTGCTTTACGAACTTTCGGCAAAAGACTTCATGACAGTTCAGCTTGCAGTCGTAAATTTTTTCAGCGACATAATCTCTTCGGCATCTCAGGAAATCAACTCAGACGTTCCGTTTTAAGCATGGCCGCTTGCGAGGTTAATACAGGCCTCGATTTCTGGCTGAACGTTAAGGCTTCGGAACTTACTCTATGGATGGAAGCTCTGAACTCTCACCAGAAGGAATTAATCAATCAGCTTAAGAAAGCACGGAAAAATTAATTTTAGGCGTGTATGAGCAAAGATAATTTGTTCTCTTAATTGATAAAAACTTCTTTTTCATGGGAATTTTTGTGTGTAGCTCCTCAGAATTGAACGCCCTGGGGAGTTATTTTTTTTAACTTTTTGGGTCAGGAGGTGTTACGATGGCAAATAATTTAGACCTCTCTATTAAATTAGCCGCAATGTTTTCTGGGAATATCCAGACGCAATTACCTGGAGTTGTCAGCAAACTTGATGAACTCAGCAAGAAAACTAAAGCTCTCCAGAATACCAGCAAGAACATTACCGGGTTTCAGAAGGCTTCACAGCAATTAGAGAGTTCACGGCAAAAATTAGCGCTGGCTAATGAAAACGTAAAACGACTCCGGCAAAATTTATCTCAGACTACGAACCCTTCACAGGCCATGAAGAAGGAGTTCACTCAAGCTAATAAAGAAGCCGCTCGAATGCGTGAAATTGTCCAGGCTAATATGCGTACGCTCGGGGATTATCGTAGTGCTTTGACAGGAGCAGGAGTTGATGTAAATCATCTTGCTGATGCTCACAGAAAATTACAGAGTGATACAGAACGAGTTGCTGCCGCTCAAAAAAGATTAACCGACGCACAAAGTAAATACGCTTCGATAAAATCACAACTCTTTGACTGGGCTAATATTAAAGCTGACTTCATAAAATCCGCCGGGACTTTAATGGCTCTCAAAAAACCTGTTGTTATCGACATGGAATTTGAGCAAGCTATGGCAAATGTCAGAGCCGTAATGAACCCTTTACAGGAAGAATTTGACGCTTTACGTAATCAGGCTTTAGAACTCGGAAGGACTACGCAGTTTTCAGCTTCACAAGCCGCCGCGTCTCAGGAGAATTTAGCGCGAGCAGGTTTTACGTCAAAACAAATTCTTGATACCATGCCCGGACTTCTCTCAATGGCTGCCGCTGAAGGAATGGACTTAGCACAAGCCGCTGTGATTTTAGCCGGTGGACTTCGAGGCATGAACTTAGACATGAAAGAGAGTATGAGACTAGCTGACGCTTTCGCTTATACTTCCGCACATACGTCTACGAACATTGCGAATTTAGGAGAAGCTTTCAAGGCCGTCGCCGCAACTGCAAGTTTACAAGGTGCTAGTCCTGAACAATTGCTTTCTTATTTGGGCGTGCTTGCGAATTTACAGGTTGAAGCTGGTGAAGCCGGTAATGCTATAAAATCGGCGTTTATGCGGCTGTCTAATCCTGCGACTGAAGCTCAAAAAGTCTTTAAGCAGTTTGGTATTCAAGTCGTTAAAGACGGAAGAATGCGTGAGCTTGCGAATTTACTCGAGGAACTTTACACGAAGACTGAGAAACTCGGTGCTGCTGAACAGTTAAAAGCGTTCTCGATAATTTTCGGGAAAAATTACGGCGATAGTCTCATAAAATTAGCGCGAGGAGTTATGTCGGGAGACCAGCAAAATTTGTTGGAAGGCTTGATTAACGATAAAGCTGGAGCCTCAAACCAAATGGCTGGCATGCGTAATGACACTCTTAAAGGCGATTTGACGGCGTTATCTTCAGCTTGGGAAGGCTTTAACATCGCGATTGGAGCTCCTTTGCAGGATATTTTACGGAACATTGTGCAGGGATTAACAACGGCTATATCGAAAGTTACGGAGTTCATTAATAAGAATAAAGAAATCGTTGAACCGTTAA
>CALGHA010000203.1 GCA_937915835.1 uncultured Fretibacterium sp.
ATTCCTAGTCGTATTCGAGATAAGCACCTTTCATCGGACTTGCGGCCAATTCACTGAATAAACGCAAAACGCCTCTCTTGTATTTCTTCGGTCTCGGCTTCCAATTCTTTTTACGTTCGGCTAAAATTTCGTCGATTTCCTCAGGAGTTTTTCGCTCGCCCTTAACGCCGATAATGTTTAATTTCCGTGCGAAAACGTCGAGTTCGATAATATCTCCTTCTTCGACTAAAGCAATTGGCCCTCCTGCTGCTGCTTCAGGTGAACAATGACCGATTACCGGGCCTGTTGACGCTCCGGAAAATCTTCCGTCGGTGATTAACGCGATCGCTCGTCCGAGTTCCTTATCAGAGCTTATTGCTTCAGACGTGTAGAACATCTCCGGCATTCCTGAACCTTTCGGGCCTTCGTAACGGATAAAAACAGCATCTCCCTTTTGAACTTTATGATGTAAAACCGCGTCTAAACATTCCTCTTCACTGTCGAACGGGCGAGCATTGAGAACGGCTTTATACATTTCTTTCGGGCATGCTGTGTGCTTGATAACGGCTCCTTCCGGCGCAAGATTTCCCTTCAGAACCGCGATACTTCCTTCAGTTCCGATTGCTTTATCATATGGCCTGATAATGTCTTCTTTCGTAATGTTGATGCTGTATTTCTTGTTAGCCTCGTCAAGCCACTTTTGGCAGCGTTCATAAAATCCGTTAGCCTTGAGTTCGTCGAGATTTTCACCGAGCGTTTTACCCGTGATCGTCTTAGCGTCAAGATGAAGGACTGATTTAATCTCCTCCATGATTGCAGGAACTCCACCAGCATAATAGAAAAATTCAGCCGGCCATTTTCCCGCAGGTCTCAAGTCTAACAAGTAATGCGCTCCCCTGTGTAATCTGTCGAAAGTGTCGCCCGTAATCGTCAAGCCGTATTCGTGAGCAATCGCCGGTAAATGTAATAAACAGTTCGTGCTTCCTGAGATTGCCGCGTGAACCATAATTGCATTTTCGAGGCTGTCCATTGTCACGATGTCTGAAGGCTTTATTCCCTCTTTAGCGAGCTCGACAATTCTTTTTCCTGCGTTGTAAGCATAATAGATTAAGTCAGGGCTTGTCGCCGGCAGTAATGCGCTTCCCGGAAGGCTTAATCCCAGAGCTTCGGCCATAATTTGAAGAGTTGAGGCCGTCCCGATGAATGAACAAGCTCCGCACGAAGGACAAGCATTTTGTTTAGCCCAGTTTAATTTTGCCTCGTCAATTTCCCCTCGCTCAAAACCGGCCGCATACATTCCGAGCTGTTCAAGCGTCAAGAGATTAGGCCCAGCGCTCATTGTTCCACCAGTTACCATGATAGACGGGATATTAACTCGTGCCATTCCGATTAAGTTTCCGGGCATTCCCTTATCACACGAAGCTATGAAAACTCCTCCGTCAAAAGGTGTAGCGTTCGCATGAATTTCTATCATGTTCGCGATCATTTCACGGCTTGCTAAGCTAAAATTAATTCCGTCATGTCCTTGACTTTCACCGTCGCAAATGTCCGTGCAGAAATATCTTGCTCCGAAACCTCCAGCGTCAGCAACTCCTCGTCTTACGGCTTCAACGAGCTTGAACAAATGCCCGCTTCCTGGATGGCTGTCTCCTGATGTGCTCTCGATGATAATTTGAACTTTGTCGAGATCCTCAGGTTTCCACCCCGTTCCAATTCGCAATGGGTCAAGTTCAGGCGCAATTTTCCGTAACTTCTGGCTTGTAAGTTCCATGCAAAAATTTACCCCCCTGTTTGTAATTTCTTCAAGAATAATTGTGAGATTTATTATTGCATTAACTTACTCAGAAATACTCATTTGTTTTACTAAAAAAATTCTTTATAATAAACAAAATTATTATTTCCCCCAAAATTTTTAATTTTTATTCTGAAGGGAGAGAATTAGCTTTGTTAATGGCAATCTTCTTAATCTCCATTGTTGTACTTCTTTTCTGTATCATCAAGCTGAGACTTAATGCATTCGTTGCGCTTTTAGTTACGGCTTTCGGAACTGGTATTGCATGCCAGATGCCTCTTACAGAAGTTGCTGACGTTGTAACTAACAAATTCGGCGGAACTCTCGGCGGTATCGGTATCGTTACAGGACTCGGCGTAATGCTCGGAATGTTCATGTACGAATCGGGCGGAATTGACAATATCGCTACGGGAATTCCAGTTTTCGGCGATGTTGTTTACATCATGTTTGCTCCGATGCTCCGAGTTCTTTCAAAGCGTACAGGTTACTCAATGACAGCTTACGCGTGCGCAATCTCAATAGCTACGACTTGTACATTCGCGCTCGTTATTCCGACGGCTCCTCCTCTTGCGGTTATTGAAGCGATGAAAATTGATGTGGGAATTTTCTTCTTCTATGCTTTAATCTCTGCATTCGTGGGAATGTTTGTAGGCGGCATAATGTACGGGAGCTTCTTGAACAAGCAGGACAAGAAAGCCGGCAAAACTTGGGACTTCTCGGATATGGACGCTGAAATTCAGGCAGCAGCAAACGAGACGAAAGTTGAGAAGCCGAAAATGAGCGGAGCAATGGCGATGTCAATTTTGCTTGTTCCGATTATCTTAATCCTTCTCGGCTCATTCGGTCCTATGTTCCTTCCGAAGGGTGTAGCTCTTTCACTGCTTGCATTCTTGGGCTCAAAGAACGTTGCTATGACAAGCTGATAAGGTCGGCTTAATCCTTCTCATCACTGGTGCGGGCGGAGCTTACGGCGGAATTTTGCAGGCGTCAGGAATTGCTACGTTTATCACTGATTACTTCGGAAATTTCAACATTCCGATTTTGGTATTATGCTTCACGATAGCTCAGGTTTTACGTTGTGCTCAAGGTTCAACGACTGTTGCGCTTACGACGACTGCGGCAATCATGGCGAGTGCGGCGGCGACTTCCGGAGTATCACCGATTTTGTGTGCAATAGCAATCTGTGCTGGCGGAATTGGCCTTTCACTTCCGAACGATTCAGGCTTCTGGGCAATCTCGCGTTTCTTCCATATTAGTGTTACTGACACAATAAGAGGCTGGACGATCGGCGGATTTATTGCGGGTGTTACGATTTTGATTTTCACGATTATATTGAGCCAGTTCCAAGCGTATTTGCCGGGCTTGATGTAAACAAAACGAGTTATGCTTTTTCGGGAGGGTCTGGAGGAAACTTCGGCCCTCTTTAATTTTTATCGTGATATTATGCTGAGAAAAATTTATTACGTCATGAAAATATAACATGTTCTATTTTGATGATGAGGGTGATGTGAATTTATGAAGAATAAACTCAAGGAAAAACTTGAACGAGGAGAAAAGTCAATCGGAACATTTTTCGAGTGTGGAAGCACGGCCGTAATTGAGAGCATGGGATTGACGGGGCTTGATTACGCTGTAATTGATGCTGAACACGGACCGTTTGAGGCTGAGAATATTGGCGAATATGTTTGTGCTGCTGAGAGAAGAGGACTTACACCATTAGCGAGGGTTAAGGAAATTTCGCGCGCGGCTATATTAAAACTTCTTGACGTTGGAGCTAAAGGATTAATAATTCCGCAGGTTAAGACGGTTGAAGACGTGAAAGAGATTGTGAAGTTCGGCAAATATTCCCCATTAGGTGAAAGAGGAGTTGCAGGACAACGAGCTAACGGGTTTGCTTTCGACATGGGAGGAAGTTTAGCCGCCTGGTTCGAGAACTCAAACGCTGAAACTCTGTTAATCCCTCAGTGTGAGACGCTTGAATGTCTTGCTAGCATTGAAGACGTTGTGAGTGTTGAGGGAATTGCGGGAATATTCATCGGGCCTTACGATTTATCTACAGCGATGGGAATAGCCGGCCAATTTGAGAAGCCTGAATTTGTCGAAGCTCTCACGAAAATTATTAATGTCTGTCATTCACGCGGAAAATTCGTGATGATTTATTGCGACAACGCGACGAAAGCCCAAGAATATTTTGCTATGGGAGTTGACAGTGCGGCAATTGGCCTTGACATCGGAATAATGGTAGAAGGCTATAGAAAAATAGTCTCGGAAGTCTCACAGAAATTTTAAGGAGGGAAATTTTATATCATGAAAGCTATAAAGTATGCAAAGCCTTGGGACGTAGCATGTGTTGAGCAGGAGAAGCCGACTTGCGGAAAAGGTCAAGCACTCTTGAAGATTATGACGGCCGGAATTTGCGGGAGCGATATCGGAGCATTCAGGGGAACTAACGGCCTTGTGTCATATCCTCGTATAATTGGTCATGAACTCGCCGGTATAATTGAGGAAATCGACGAGAGCAATAACCCGAAAGGCTTTAAAGTCGGCGATAAAGTTATTGTAGATCCGTATTTATATTGCGGACATTGTTACCCATGCAGTATTAAGCGCACAAATTGCTGCACAAGCCTTCACGTTTTAGGCGTTCATGTTGACGGCGGAATGGCTGAATATTTCGCTCATCCTGCTGATATGCTCGTGAAAATGCCGGAAAATATGGACTGGATACTTGCGGCTATGGCTGAACCTCTGACAATCTCGCTTCACGGAGTTCACAGAGGAAGCCTCAAAGCTGGAGAATGGACAGCAATTTACGGAGCCGGAACAATCGGAGTTCTCGCAGGAATGGCCGCAGAAGCATACGGAGCTCACGCAATCGTCATTGACATAGTTCAAGAACGTTTAGACTTCGCAAAGAGTGTAGGCATCGAACACGTCATTAACTCGGCGAAAGAGGACGTTGTCGCTAAAGTTATGGAGCTTACTAACGGCGACGGAGCACAACTCGTTATGGAATGCACGGGAGCTAATCCTTGTATTCGTCAGACGCTTGATATTGTAAGCAACGCAGGAAGAATTACTTTCACCGGCTGGCCTCATAAGGAGACTTCACTGCCGACCGACGTATTCACTAAGAAAGAGATTGACATTAGGGGAGCACGAACGAGCGCAGGAGAATTTGAGGAAGCAATCGAAATCATAACGTCAGGAATGATTGATATCAAGAAAAACCCGGGCAATTACTCAAAAGTTGTCGTGAAAGTCGGGCTTGAATGATGAAAGAATTATTTCTTACTGAGGAGGAAAAAGGAGTTTCACGTGAACAGCTTGAAAGTATGCTTGATGAACTTCTTGCGCAGTATTCTGGCCTGAAAAAAGTATTAATAATTCCTCCTGATTACACGCGCTGTTACTCTTACGCCGGAATAATCACGCAAATTCTTTACACGAAATTAGCCGGAGTTCACGTTGACGTAATGTCCGCACTTGGAACTCATATGCCGATGAGCGAAGATGAGCTAAATTTATTCTTCGGTAATGTCGTGCCTCGTGAAAGAATTATCGTTCATCATTGGCAGACTGACACGGTTAGACTTGGATTTGTTCCGGCTGAATTTTGTGCTGAGATTAGCGGCGGACGCGAGATGATTAACAAATCCCATATGTTGAGCGCGATTTGCGGACTTGAGAAAGCACGACGAGAAAATCCCACTCGTTTACGTTCAGACTGTAACGACGGCAGAAGGTGAGGACGTAACACTCAGGGGCGTATACATCGGCCAATCCCGAAAGCCATTCGAGACTGCGGCGGCTCTTTCACAAAAGCTAAATATCGTTCATGTAGGACGACGCGCGAAAAAAGTTGTTACGTATCTTGAGCCTTCGGAGCTTAAAACGACTTGGGTCGGCAATAAGGGAGTTTACCGAACTCGAATGATTGTTGACGACGGCGGAGAATTAATTGTGTTAGGGCCTGGCATTCGTGCTTTCGGCGAAAATGACGAGATGGACGCTATGACGAGATTACGAAACGTTATGACCCGTTCAAGCTAAAAGAGGGCTGGAACGTTTTACCTGACGGCGAAGAGATTTACTTTGTCGGCAAGCCTGCAATTGGCCTCTGGAAAGTTGATTAATAATAAGCGGGAGTTGTGAAAAGCTCCCGTTTACTTTCTGCGTTAAATTCTTCTAGCTCCGTCGTTGCTTCCGGTCTCATAGAAACTTGCTTTACGTCCGGTTTGTTTCTCGTATTCAGCTCCGACCTTATCAATAAAGCTCTTCACGGCCTCGCCCTCAACGATACTGACTGTACAGCCACCGAAGCCGCCTCCTGTCATTCTTGAGCCGATAACTCCGGGAATTTCCCAAGCAAGCGACGCTAAAACATCAAGCTCCGGAACAGTAACTTGATAATCATCACGCAACGAGACATGTGACGCGTTCATTAACCTTCCGAACATGTTTAAATCTCCAGCCTTCAATGCTTCCGAAGCTCGTAAAGCTCTAGCGTTCTCACTTACGGCATGACGAGCACGGCGCAAGTTAACGGGGTCTTTCACGCACGAAGAGTATTCATCAAGCTCATTCATCGACAAATCGCATAAGCACGAGATTTCTTTTGCCTTCTGAATGTCAGCGAGGGCTTGTTCACACTGTTGACGACGCAAATTATACTCTGAGCCTACAAGTGAATGAGGGACGTTTGAGTTTGTGATGATAATCTTGCAAGTTCCAAGTTCTAACGGAGCATAAGAGTAATCGAGGGTTGAGCAGTTGAGCAAGACGGCGTGATTTTTTTTCCCCATGCTTACGGCGAACTGGTCCATTATGCCGCAATGCATTCCGACAAATTCGTTCTCGGCCTGCTGAGAGAACAAAGCCGCTTTTACTCCGTCAATGTTGAAGCCGAATAACTCACTAAAAATTTTCACGGTTAATACTTCGATTGCCGCCGAAGATGAAAGTCCTGCACCGTCCGGAAGATTGCCGGAGTAAAGAATTTCTGCGCCGCCGTCGAATTTATAGCCATGCTTTATGAGAATGCTGACAATTCCGAGCGGATAATTTACCCATGTACGCGACCCCGTTAATTTCTCGTTAATCTCGTCAATTGCAATCTCAAACGGAGCGTTATAATCCTTGTCGAAGTTTAGTGAGTGTAAGCGAATAATTCTGTCGGAAATTTTGCGGGCTAAAGCTGTAATTCCGAAGTCTATTGCGCAGGGGAAAACATAACCGCCTTCGTGGTCAGTGTGTTCACCGATTAAGTTTACTCGTCCGGGCGAGAAGAAGGCTTCAGGCTGTGAGGATTGGCCGAAGATTTTTGCGAATATTTCTTTCATGTAAAAATTTTCTCCTCTCATAAAAATAATTCTTTGTAATGATATTATGACAGAGAGAAGGGAAAATTTGCTGATAATTTTACTCGGTAACCAAAAACTTTATCGCATGGTCATGGTAAAATAAACAAAATTTCAAGCTAAGGAGGTTATAAATATGAGTTTCAGAAAGTTTTTAGACGCAAAATGGAAAAATGCTTTCGAGATGGCCAAATTTGTAACAGGATTTAGGCATAAAGACAAATGGAAGAGTTATAATCGTTTTGTCAAGGGAGCTTTATTACTCAAGTATATTTTGCGTGTTTATACTAATAGGGGGGGGGGTAATAATCCCGCACATAGACTTATCTGTAACTACAAAGTGTTCGCTTAAGTGTAAAAACTGTACTCAATGGAATCCCTACATACATAATCCTCAAACGTTTTCTTCTCAAAGCATAATCAACAATCTCGAAAAACTTTTTGCTAATATTGACTATCTTTTCAGACTTGCTATTCTAGGCGGCGAGCCTTTCATTAATAATGAACTAGCTGATGTGATTGACTATCTTGTAAAGCAAAAAAAACTTGGCATGCTCTTAGTAATCACTAATGGGACTATAATTCCTAGCGAAAAAATTATTAACTCCATGAGGAATGATAAAGTTCAAGTGTGGCTTGATAAGTATGGAAATAATAGCAAGAAAGCCGATGAACTCCATGAAATACTTTTAGCTAATGATATCAATGTGTGGTTTGATCGAATTCATTCTTGGTTGGATTTCGGCCTTATCTCGAAAAAGTATTCGGATCCCAAAGATATAGAAGAAATTTTTTACAGCTGCTATTTACGTCATTGCTTCGGTTTCTATGACGGGAAATTGTATAGATGCTCACGGAGTTATGTCCTGGAAAATAACGGCTTGGAGCAACCCGGCGAATATGAATGTATTGATGTAAACGCGATACATGACAAAAGACAAATGCAGCTTGCTTTGAAAAAATTCTATGCGCTAGATTACATAAAGGCTTGCGGCTGGTGCAACAAGAAAGAAGACAGGCGAGTAATTCCTACAGGTGAACAGCTCTAATGAATAATAAATTCCCTCCTGCTCATTAACGAACAAGAGGGAAAAATATTTAGTTCTCGCAAAAATTATTCAGCCGAAATGTAAAGCTCTTGTGTTTCGAGTTCATACTCTCCTGCTTTAGCCTTCACGGAGATCTTGAAATCATCATAAACAAATTCTTCTGGTAGAGTAAACGTGCCTTCTGAAATTATAATCTCTTCTATTGGCTTATTATCAATGTAAACTTGTTCGTCAGAGACTTCATCAGGCCATATGCCGATAACAAATCTCACTGGCTGATTGGCTCTTACAATCACAAGATCTTCATCACGCTCTGTACCCTGAGAAATTACATCTTCGCTCGCAACGTTTAATCCCGTAACGTAATACACAGAGGCCTCCGGAGTTTCTTCCGTCTCTGTTGGCGTTGATGTATATTCCTGAATAAATGCTTCTTCATTGTATGAAGGTTCACTTACGTTCTCCGACGCATTCAATACTTTGATGTTGTCTGCATTTGCGGTAGAAGAAGATGATGCTTTCGTGATTTTGACAGTGTAAGACTTTGTTGCAGTAACTCCGTTTGCATCAGTAACCTTAATCTTAAAAGTGTACGAACCTGCGACAGTTGGAGTACCTGATATTTTGCCTGTTGTCTTGCCGATTTTTAAGCCGGTAGGTAAAATTCCGCTGCTCGTTTTCCAAGTGTAAGGTGAAGTTCCGCCTGTTGCTTTGAGCGTCTTTGAGTAGGATTTGCCAACTACCCCCGCACTCAATGTACCGCTTATTGCCGGCTTGGTTATCGTTATTGTGTAAGATTTTGTCGCAGTAGCTTCGTTTGCGTCAGTAACCTTAATCTTAAAAGTGTACGAACCTGCGACAGTGGGAGTACCTGATATTTTGCCTGTTGTCTTGCCGATTTTTAAGCC
>CALGHA010000204.1 GCA_937915835.1 uncultured Fretibacterium sp.
AAGACTACTCGTGAATACACTGGCTTGTTGAGTTCAGGTTCATCACTGTAGAGAATTGTCCAGATGGAACTATCATCGCCGAAAACTTTGCCTTTGAAGTCAAATATTCCTCTAGCTGAATGAACAGCAGCAAATTCTTCCGGAGTCATTTTACCTTTTGGGATTTGAAGCGACGTTTTCTTCATAGCCTCAGCAAGATATTCCGCAAATTCAGCCGGTGTTATCTTGGAGCCTCGTTCAACGAAGACATTATGAGTTGAAGCACATCCCGTTTGGTCAAAGACGCTGGCATCAACCGAAATTTTTCGCGCGAGTTTACGGGCTTTACGTTCATCACTTATTGCCTCACAAGCGATCACTGACATTGAGAGCTTAGGACCCATGATAATATCTTCACAATCATATTTTGATGGAAAAGCTGAAACCGCCGAAACTGCCTCACGTCCTCCCCAAGCAATTCTTACGTCAGCGAGTTCGGACATTTTTTTATGAGCTTTATTATCCGAATGATGAAAACTTGCAATTGCAATTGTCTTCAGTAAGTCATCGCCTGAAATTAAATATCCTCCTGGTGTCGTGTAACTCTCATTCCTGAAACACGACAGCATAAGCTCTAAAGTTCCGTTGTCCCGGCTTGAAACTCGTAAAAGATTAACGTTTTTAGTCAAAATACTTTGAATTAACACGAACATTCCCAGAACTTGAACGTTCCCGGCAAGCCAATGACAGACAAGCCCCCTTGAAGCAGAATGCATGAAGTGAAGGCCGTTATCATCAACAGGAATAAATTTATCCGAGTAATCTCGATTGCCGCGAAGCCCATAATCAGCAATTCTTGTGAGATTTTCCGGAGAACACCAGGAGACAAGAAAATTAAGTCCCTGATTTTGAGTGTCATTAAGTGAAGAAAGTTTTTTAGGCCATTTCCTAGCCACTTTTGCAATAAGCCCAATAAGCGCGTTAATCGGCTGTCGTCTCAACCATGCAAGATTTTCCATAAGCAACCGCCCTATTTCCTGTATGGCTTCTGATGACGAAGAAAGCTGTGTACTAATTTCTTGTGAATAACTTATGCTGAATGGTTTAGCTTCGTTTAATTCATTATGTTGTGAGCTTCTGAATTTCAGTTTATCAGAGAGGATATCACCACAACCGCGAATTTCCGCCTTCTTAAGTCTACCGGTAACCCTAAATCTTTTTCCTGAACGCTTGAACTTACAGCTTCCTTCGACAATCACACCGACATCATCAGTCAAGACGACATTACCGGGATAAGAATGAGGAACTGGCGAGACGAACTCAAGAAGTCCTTCACTTCCAGGCGGGAGAATTTCCTTAGTGATTATATCTCTCACAATTACATCTGAATACAACGGAGCATGCTTACAGCCACACGGACAATCCGGATAATTCAAGCCCATTTGTTCAGTGAAGCCGTAAATGTCGATAATATCTTCTTCATTAACGTCAAAAAGTTTTGAAGCCAGCATGTTAAACTCTTTACGGCTGATTTTTTCGTCCTCAAGTTTTTTCCAACCGCCTATGTGAATAACTTTTGAGCCTTCAGGGAGTGAAAATTTAATCCCTTTTTGTGTCAGGGGCTTTATGACTTCGGAGTAAAGAATATACGTAAAGCCGAACACTACGCAGCATTGACCGTTGAGACCGGCAATAAAATTCTGCATCCCTTCAGTGTCAAAGTAATATGTTCCGTCAGAATTAACTTTCAAGAAATATCCGGCTTCAGACGCAAAATTAAGATAACCGCTGACAGCAGCATATCTCGCTCCTAAAATTTTCATGAAACCTTCGGCGGGGTCAACGTCCATTATGATAAACGGCTTTCTCTCATTGCCTATAAAATTACCTATGACACGGATCATTGCTCTTGCCTGACGCTTAGACGTGATTAAATCAACTGGTATACTGCTCGGAACTCCTGAAGTTGCCGAAGACTGAAGAGTGAGTTTTATGCTCTCGTCAGATACACTCTTTAATTCACGTCCCAACTCTTTGAAGACGCTGACTTGAACAGGAGGAATTTCCGCAATGCTTCCATGAAAATCATGGGGATTAAATCCCTTGTTCATGCAAAACTTTTTATAAAGCTCGTTATTATCATAATTAAACTTTATCTCCTCAAGTAATGCCTCGTAAAAAGCTCCGCCTGGTTCCTTTGCTAATTCATCATAGACAAATGGAGAAGATTTCAACAATTCATCAGTCAAAAATTTCATGTTGTCAAATACTCCTGATTAATTCTCGTATGTAATCATCAGTAATCTCAATCGGATTGCCCTTGCCGCCCCTGTCATTTTTCACGTTATCACGGAATTTCTCATCGTCAGCAAGTGAGCAAAGTAAATCTCTTAATTCTGACTGCCTCTGAGCAAGCCCGGAATGCTTACATAATTTTGAAATGAACTTTCTTAATTCGTCCGTACTTGAAAAGCCTGTTATTTTTGCAATTCTCTCGTATCTTTCATGTGCAAATTTATCTCTGGAGTTAATCTTTATCACGGCAGGCAAGACAAGACTTACAGCTTCACCATGAGAGTAATTGTATTTCGTAAGCTGATGGGCCAATGCATGAGCTGCTCCGACAATGCAGTGATTTTGAACAATTCCGCCTAACATTCCAGCATATTGAAGTCTTTCATAGTCAATATCCATCTCGACTGCGTCAGGGACAAAAATTTTCGAGACCTCGTCTGATAACAAAGGCGAAATTTTTTCGGCGATAATATCAGAAGCAAGAGTTTTTGCGTGTTCACCTGCTAATGATGGCAAGCCTTCTGATAACTCAGCCTCCGGAAGTCTTTCATAATTGATATTTATCTTGGCAATATCATATGTAAAAACTTTTCGGAGTTCACATGCCAATAATGACAATCCTTTCTCAGCAATAACATCAACTAAGGAATTATTGATATTTGATACATAACCTTCAAGAATATGTGCCGCCGCATCAAGTGAAGACGAACAAAGCAGCTTAAAAGGCGTGTGGATGACGTATCTTTTATCGTAGACTATGACATCTGGGATAAATTCATGCATGACAATCATTTTTTTGCTGGATTTATCATCGTCAAGATACACAGCCGCAGAAGAAATTTCGGCCCCGCTTCCTATTGTCGTAGGGACAGCGATAAAATTCGTCTTAAGCATATTCCCTTCAAGTCTGGTTATTCCCGGCTCATAGTAAGGAATATCATAGAACAATCGGCACAATTTACAGCCGTCTATCACTGACCCTCCGCCGACAGCAATAATTGTATCCGGACGATATTCTTCGAGATCGTGAATTGTTCCCTTAAGGCTTGAAATATCAGGTTCACTGTTCCAGCTCCTAAGGAAAAATTTTATCTCACGTTTTGCGAAAGTTGACTTGAAAAGCTCGTAATCGTCAAAAGTCTTTCCATGAATTACAGCAATTCTTGAACACGGATAATTATAAAGTCCGCGCACGGCTTTTTCACCTGAAAGCATAACAGGGACACGAAGCATATATTGATTATAGAAGCTCTGAGGCTGCCACATAAATTTACACCTCTTGCCCTTAATTCGAGACTAGTAACAATCTCTGAACTTTTCCCGACGAAGTTTTAGGGATTGCGTCAATAACTTCATATTCCGCCGGATGCTTGAAGCCTTCGAGTTTATCGCCGATTAAGCCGTCAAGATATTCAAAGTTTACTTTTTCAGGATTATCACTGACGATAAAGGCCTTTACGACTTCTCCTAAAATTCCGTTTACATCACGAATTGCAATACAAGCACAATCCTTCACGAAATCAAAGCCCCTCAAAACTTCCTCAACTTCAACAGGACTTACCTTTTTTCCTCCAACGTTAATTAACTCTTTCTTACGACTCTTAAGCGTGATATACCCGTCGGAATTCCTGAAGCCCCAATCTCCTGTCCTGAAGTAATCTCCCCAGAAAAAAGCCTTATTGTCCATTCCAATATAGCCTGATGTAACAGCATCACCTTTAACGCAAATTTCTCCTTCTATGTTGTCAGGAACTTTTTGGCCTTGTTCGTCAAAAATTGCAATTTGCATATTCGGTGATTGTCTGCCTATTGTGTCTAACCTGCTTATTTCCTCGTGAAACTCCATGAACGCGCTTCGTGAGGCTTCAGTTAAACCGTAATGCATGCAAATTCTTGTGTCCGGCAGAAGCTCAATCAAGAATTTTTTCTCGTCAATAGGCATAGGAGCAGAGCCAATCTCGATATAATGTATTTGCTCATGATATTTCCCTAGTGTTTCGCCGCTCAACTTCTTTAATAATGCCCAGCTTGCAGGAACCATTCCGAAGCCGTTGACGTGAAAAGTTTCAATAAACCTGAAAAAGCGTTTTACATTCGCGAAACTTCCAAGCATTACGAGAGTTTGACCGTTTGACAAAGCACATCTCATTCTGCCAAGTCCGAACGAATGCGATACAGGAAGAGCCAGCATCTCGATATCTTCATGGGAATTTGCAATGAAAGTATTGATATTCTTTGCGGCCGACGAAATATTACGATGTGTGAGCTTTACTCCTTTAGGTTCACCGGTTGTGCCTGTCGTAAAAATTATATCTGCAACGCTGTCTTCAGAAGGAAAGTTAATATTATTCAGATTTACACTCTCAGCGTTTATGCCGGAAAATTCATCAAGTCCAGCCGTCATAATATCTTCACTGTCATCATTGAAACCGACAATCAATTTAGGCCTGACTTTGGACTTAATCAAGGCATATCTTTTAGCGTTGGTATCAGGAGCAATCGGAAGCGTAACAGCCTCAAGAATATGGCATGCAAAATACAATGAGACAAATTCAAGCTGTTTATCCGCAGAAAGAATAACATTATCGCCTCTGGAAATATTAAACCTTTCATGCAAAATCTTTCCGGATGATAATATTCTCTCTGCTAATTCGCCGTAAGATAAAGCTGTTTTTCCGTCAGTCAAAGCCGGTTTATCAGAATTGGCCTCAGCGTAACGGAAAATTTTCTCAACGATCGAGATCATTTGCTCGTTCTGGTCTCAACTGCATTGATAATATCTTCAACGTCTTCAATGTCCATAATGACATCAGGAGTAAATCGAAAATTAAACTCTCTCTCGACACCTGAAATAATTTGAATATGATGCAGGGAATCCCATTCAGGCAAATCGCCGATAGCAGTATCATTCTGTATTTTCTCAGCCGGGACTTTCAGGACAGACGCGATAATTTCCTTAACTTTCGCTTCAACTTTTTTCATAATTAAATAAGCCTCCTTAATCTCTATAAATCAGAGCACTAATTTTCTGTTCGTAATCAGGGAATTCTTCTCTGTAAGATGTCCCATACTTCACCCATCTGTTTAATTCTTCGTCATATTCAGCCTCTTTGAAGTGAAAGCCGAAAGCCTCACTGATATTCATTGACGCGGAATTATCAACATGAACATCTCCGAATAACTCATCAAGCCTTAAGACCTCATAAGCAAATTTCATTGACAGGAGCATTGCTTCAAACGTCTGAAAGGGATTGCCGACCATTAAGAGCCTTCCAAGATGTCCGACGTTTTCATGAATGTCATAAACTCCGACAGTCCCTAATTTTTTTCCGTCGAAAGTCTCAGCAATGAAAAAGTAATCTCCCTCCGCAAGTCTTTGTTTCTTAATCCATTGGGTTTGTTTTTCCAGATTGTTGTCTACTTGGTGAAGAAATTTCGTCTTTTCTTTGTCCTGACGTATAGCTAAAGAAAAATCCGCGTCATCTTCCGTAATTGAGCGAATTAAAACGTAACGGCCTTTGATAATTTTGTCGTATATCATAGTTTTACTCCTGGATGATTTTTAAGATAAGATTTCAGCAACAATAAATGATTGAGATAAATTGAGAGTATTAGTAAGTCCGGCAGAAGGAATTCTTTTGCGGGGAGTTTTCTTGAGAGTTGGCTTACAAAAATTTGTTTGGAAAATACAGCTTGAAGTGTTGCTTTAGTGAAGATAATTTTCTTTACGTTGAAATGATTAATAGTAATATACTGATTTAATAAACAGTCATTTAACGGATAAGCCCCCCCCCCCTATAGTAAAAATTACCATAAGTCAATACGCATTTTATGTAATTGACACGTACAAACTGATGTAATTTTGAAATTGTCGGAATATCCATTAAGGTCTTACGCAAAAATCCTTCGCCTTCCCTAAAAATTTATGAGAATTATACTACAAAAAATTTCCCCGCCGTCAATCTCTCAACAGCAGGGCCAATTTTATATATTCGTTTCATTTTGCCGGTTTAACGTCAAGCTCCTCAAATTCAATTCGCTTCGTATCTTCCTCAAGAGGCACGACGTATTCACGCTCAACATAAATCCAATCTCCCCAAGTTTTAGGCCTGAAGCGTTTTAACGTTATCATGTTGTCGTTAATCTTGAAGCCTAAACGTGTAATCAAAGGACGTTCGCCGTATTTGAAGGGTAAAATGTGCCAGAAAGTTACGCGTACCCAGAAACCCGCAGGAATTTCGCGAGCATTCCCGTTCATCATGAAGTCAGAAATATATCCCCAGTCGC
>CALGHA010000205.1 GCA_937915835.1 uncultured Fretibacterium sp.
AAAATCGTAGAACCTTGTTTATGCAAATTAGCGATGATGTCAAAAATCTGCTCGACTAAAATTGGCGCAAGTCCCATTGAAGGCTCATCAAGCATTAAGAGTTTTGGACGGCTCATTAAGGCTCTTCCCATTGCGAGCATTTGCTGTTCTCCTCCGGATAATGTCCCGGCTGTCTGATTTCGTCTCTCTTGCAATCTCGGGAAAAGTGAGTAAACGTTCTCGATATCAGCTTCGATATTGGCCTGTTTGGTCTGAGTATAAGCTCCCATCTCCAAATTTTCTTGAACTGTCATCTGCGCAAAAACTCTTCGGCCCTCTGGAACTTGAGCTAATCCCTTCTCGACGATTTTATGAGGCTGAATTTTCGCTAGGCTTTCACCCAGAAATGCGACGCTTCCTGTTGATGGATGAAGCAAGCCTGATATCGTGTTCAACGTCGTAGATTTTCCGGCTCCGTTTGCTCCGATTAACGTTACAATTTCGCCGTTGTAAACTTCAAACGAGATGCCCTTAATCGCGTGAATGCTCCCGTAATATACATTAATATTCTCTACTTTTAATACCGGTTCGCTCATTCTCTCACGCCTCCTTCTTACGTCCTAAATATGCTTCGATTACGGCAGGATTATTCTGGATTTCGTCAGGAGTTCCTTTTGCGATAATATGCCCGAAGTTGAGAACGCAAATTCCCTCACAGATATTCATTACGAGGCTCATATCGTGTTCGATTAGGACAATTGCAATCTGGAACATCTCATGAACTTTTCGTATACTGTCCATTAAGTCGGCAGTCTCGGACGGGTTCATTCCGGCGGCGGGTTCATCAAGCAGTAACAACGACGGATTAGTCGCGAGTGCTCTAACAATCTCAAGCCTTCTCTGTGCTCCATAAGGCAGCGAACCAGCAGGAACATCGGCCATGTTCTGCATGTCGAAAATTGATAACAGCTTCAAAGCTCGTCTATGTGCCGCAACTTCTTCACGACGATAATTCGGAAGTCTCAAAATTGCGCTTAACATGTTATAGTGCATCTCGTTATTCATGGCTGTCTTGACGTTGTCGATTACGCTTAAGTTCCGGAATAATCTTATATTCTGAAACGTTCGGGCTATTCCCGCTTTGTTGACCTGCATTGTGTTCATCCCGTGAGTGTCGCGACCATTGAGCAAAATTGTTCCGGTTGTGGGCTGATAAACTTTCGTGAGTAAGTTAAACACCGTCGTTTTTCCCGCACCATTAGGCCCGATTAATCCCGCAATCTCTGTCCGGCCAATCGTGAGATTAAAATCCTCGACAGCCTTAATCCCTCCGAGTGTAATTCCCAAATTTACGCACTCAAGCACAGGATCTCTCGCCGCGTCTCTTTCCGGAAGACTTGAACGTGAAGGAATGGGAATATATTTAGTCTTTGCTTTCATGATTTATTCTGCCTCCTTACGCTTGAACGGGTTCAAATTGGCCAGAAAACTTTTTATCTCGGCATTATTCGTCGCAAGCATCATCACGATTAAGACAATGGCATAAAGTAACATTCTATATTCCGAGAATTGGCGCAACTTTTCCGGTAAAATCGTAAGCACAGCCGCCGCAATAATTCCCCCGAGCATATTGCCTTGACCGCCTAAGACTACGAAGACGAGAATTAAGATTGACGTGTTGAAGTCAAACTTATTGGCTACGATTGTCGAGTAATTCATCGCGAATAATGCTCCAGCCGCACCAGCTAAAGCCGCCGACATTACGAAAGCCATCATCTTATATTTCGTGATGTCAAGCCCGATACTCTCAGCCGCTATTCTGTCATCACGAATTGCCATGAACGCACGCCCAGAACGAGAATTTACGAGGTTAAAAACTATCATTAACGCAATCATTAACAAGATAAATCCTGCCGGAAATGTCGAGATTTTCTGAATGCCACTAATTCCCATCGGACCGCGTATAATTAACCTGCCGCCCTTAAGAAGCCTCGTTGTGTCAGTGAGCATGCTGAAGTGTAAGCCTTGAGCGTCAACTCCGAAGTAAAAATTGTTGAGTATGCTCTTGATGATTTCTCCGAACGCAAGAGTTACGATCGCTAAATAATCTCCCTTAAGCCTCAAAACTGGAATTCCAATCAGAAAGCCAGCAATAGCCGCAAAAATCGAAGCTATTATCATCGCAATTGCCAATCTCGCTGGAGCATAGGGAATAACTTTTTGCATGAGAATTGCCGCCGCAACTCCCGAAAATGCCCCGACCGACATAAATCCGGCATGTCCGAGCGATAACTCACCTAAAATTCCAACGACGAGGTTTAACGAGACAGCCATAACCATATACGCACAAATCGGCACGAGCATTCCGCGCATTGACGAGCTCAAAAATTTTGTACTGCTCATGACCTGGCAAATCACATAGGCTATAATCACAATCGCATAGGTCAAGTAAATTCTTCGGGCTTCAACGCGCTTCAAGTTTATTAATCTTCGCATAGTCATAATTTACACCTTCTCTTGAATACTTTTTCCCAGCAATCCCGCAGGTTTCACAAGCAAGACGATTATTAACACGGCAAATACGACAGCGTCTGAAAGCTGACTTGAAATATAAGCCTTCGCGAAAATCTCGATTACTCCGAGCATTAAGCCGCCGAGAAAAGCTCCAGGTATCGAACCAATCCCACCGAAAACAGCCGCTGTGAACGCCTTAATTCCCGGTAAAGCTCCAGTTGTCGGCATTAAAGTCGGATAAGCTGAACATAATAATGCTCCTGCGATTGCGGCCAATCCCGAACCAATTGCAAATGTCATTGAGATTGTCGCGTTCACGTTAATTCCCATTAATTGCGCGGCTCCCTTATCCTCTGAACATGCTCGCATAGCTTTTCCCAGTCGTGTTTTGCTGATGAATAACGAGAGAATTATCATGATTATTATGCAAGCTGAAATTGTTAACGCCGTAATGTGTGAGACCGATAATTTACCGTCAAAAAGTTTAAAGGCTCCACGACCAATTATCGACGGAAAAACTTTCGGGTTCGACGACCATAATAATAACGCCGTATTCTGAAGAAAATAGCTCATTCCGATTGCCGTAATCAAGACTGCTAAAGATGGTGCTTGTCTTAACGGTTTATACGCGAGACGTTCAACTATAATTCCCAAGAAAGTGCAGACAATCATAGCAAGTACAACGCCTAAAAACGGGTTCAGCTCATAACGTGAGACGGCGTAAAAGCAAACGTAAGCTCCGACCATGATAACATCACCGTGAGCGAAGTTCAGCATTTTTGCAATGCCGTAAACCATTGTGTAACCAAGCGCGATAATCGCATAAATACTTCCCAGACTTATCCCGCTGATAAAGTAATTCAAAAATATCAAAGTTTTTCTGCTCCTTAACATGAAAAAAGCAGCCGGAGAATTTTAAGGCCGATAATTCCCAGACTGCTCATAAAGTTTCTATTGTCTTGTCTGATTAGTCAAGTCCGACATAAGCGCCGTCTTTGATTACCATACCTTTGGGGTCCTTCGTTACTTCGCCGTTAGCTGACCATTTTACATTTTCGCCGGTTACTCCGTTGAATGTCATTGTCGTGAACTGCTCAATCATTTTTCCGCAGATAGCTTCAGCGTCCATATCCGGTGTAGCTTTAGCCTGAGTTAATGCCTGGCAGTAAGCATAAACGCAATCATAACCGTCTGCCGCAAACTGGTTAGGAACTTCGCCGAATTTTTCCTGATACTTCTTTACGAAATTCTGTGTCTTCTCGTCCTTAGCGTCAGCATTAAACGGTGTGAGAAGCATTACGCCCTCAGCAAGCGATTTGTCGAAACCTTCCATCGTTAAAATTCCGTCCATTCCGTCAACTCCGAACCATTTCGGGGCATAACCCATAGCCTGAGCCTGAGCGAGAATTAATGATGCTGGCTGATAATACATCGGCAGGAAAACGAGTTCAGCGCCGTTCGTCTGAGCTTCTGTGAGCTGTACTGAGAAGTCGTTATCGTTTCCGTCTGCAAAAGTTGTTTCGCTTACGATTTCAAGGCCTAACTCCGGAGCTTTTTCTACAAACGTATCACGAATTCCCTTTGAATATACATCGTCATTCTTCCAGATTACGGCGATTTTCTTAGCAAAGCCCTTATCGGCGATGTACTGTGCTGAAGCTGAACCCTGATTAGGATCTACAAAGCACATCTGGAAAACGTTATCTTTTCCCTCTGTTACGGCCGCGCTTGAAGCTGACGGAGTGAGTGCAAAAATTCTGTCCGCGAAATTCTCAGCCGCTGTAGCTTCTGCCGGTTTTGACGTTACGGAACCTAATGAAACCTGCATTCCCCAGTCCTTAAGAGCGTTGTAAGCATTGACTGCCTTCTCCGCATCATGAGTGTCGTCCTCGTAGCGAAGCTCAAACTTTACATCAATTCCCATAGCGTTAATCTCTTCGACGGCGATCTCCGCACCATTTTTCGCAGCATTACCGTAAATCGCAGCTCCTCCGGTCAACGGGCCCGTCCCGCCAATCTTGAAAGCAGCACCGAACGCGCTTGAAGCCATCGCAAGAATAAGAACTGTGCAGGTTAAAATCTTCTTCATTGTGTAAAATCTCTCCTTGTCAAAAATTTATGCTTAACCTGAAAATTTCTCATACGGCCATAAAACGAAACTCTCAGGATTAAAGCCAAAATATAAATATATGAAAAAAGCGGCTTGATTTGGAGTTCAGCCGCCTGGTTTATTCTCAAAATTTCTCAGCGTCTCCGCTCCTGTCATGTAATTTTACCTTAAGCCTCCGTAATAATAATGACAGTGCGAATAATCACGCGTGCAAAAAGAGCATCGACACATGAATTATAACCTTTTGTGTGATTCAAAACGTTCATCTTGTGTCAAAGCCCCTTTCGATAATTGTATGCTGAAAATATTTGGCGCGGTAGGCAGGATTCGAACCCACGACCTAAGGCTCCGTAGGCCTTCGCTCTATCCAGCTGAGCTACTACCGCAGGATTATTATTTTATGGCGGTGGGTGTGAGATTCGAACTCACGATAGAATTATTAGATCCTATACTCACTTAGCAGGCGAGCGCCTTCAGCCTCTCGGCCAACCCACCAA